>JALWTY010000225.1 GCA_026993265.1 Desulfobacterales bacterium | reverse complement strand
TCGCGTGTCTCGCAGCCGTGGTCGCTTTGGTGTGGGCTGTTGCCCTTGGCGTGGCCGGCGGCGGGGAATCATCTGCCGTGGACGGCGTCTCGGCGATAGATTTCGGCGGTGTTGCCAGGTGCCGTTACGCCCTGTTCGACCGGAACATGTCGGTTGCGGCTGTGGACGTGCCGCTTGCGTCGCTGTACGTCGTGCCCCGCGAGGTGGGCGATCCGGTCCGGCTTGCCGCGGAACTGGCCAGGCTCACCGGCCGCGACCGGAAGGATGTCCGGACGGCCCTGGAGCAGGGACGCGGCTATGTCCGCCTTCCCGGTCTGCTCGGACCGTCCGCGGCCGGAAAGGTGAGGGCCGCCGGTCTGCCCGGGGTTCACCTTACCGTCTCATGCCGGCGTTATTATCCCCACGGTGGTCTCGCTTCCCATTTTCTCGGTTTTGTCGTCGACGGCAGGGGGGTGAGCGGGGCCGAGGCCGTCTTTGACCGTGAACTCTCCGGCTTCGGCGGAGAGGGAGGCAATGTCGTCCTTACCCTTGATTTCGGACTCCAGCGCATGCTCGAGGACGGTTTTGCCCGGATCGTGGGAGAGGGGGGACGGGCCGTGGCCGGGCTCATCGACGTGGTGAGCGGCGGGATGCTCGCCATGGTGGACTGCCCCGGGTTTGATCCAAACCGTCTGTGGCAGTACGACGTATCGCTCCTTGGTAATGATTTTTTCAGGCCGGATCCGGCGTTGCCGGCCGTTCTTTTGTCCGTGGCCGGGTTGGGAGACCTGGCGGTACTGGCCGGAGGGAAAGAGGATGATGCAGCGGCATCGAGTCCGCTTGCGGTGCTTGCCGCCTTTGCCAGGCAGGTGAACGGCGGCAGGCCGGTGACGCCGCAGTGGAAGATCGTGCTCTGGCGTTCCGGCCGGGGGTTCTTCAGCCCGGCGGCGGCTGTTTCGCAGGGAGGAGCGGCTGCGCCTGCGGCCGCGTTTGTCATGTCGGGCCGCAGCGATGATGTCGCCTATTACGTTCCTGCCGGCAGCGGGGACGGATTTTCTTTCCTGCTGGCCTGTTTTCCGGCGGACAGGCCGCGGTACGCCATGCTGCTCGGCGCGCATCCTGTTGCGGCGGAAGACCTTCGTGCCCTTGCCGCGCGGATTCTGCGCCGGGCCGCGGCCCGGCGGCCGCGGGTGAGTCCGCCCTCCTCCGGAATCCTGGCCGAAGCGCGCCGGGCGGGGGCGGCCATGTTTCTTGAAAATGACGCCGTTGATGCGGAACAGGCGCAGCCGGTGAAGCACGCGGAAAAGACCATGAGGATGCCCGATCTTCTGGGTATGAGCCTGCGCCGGGCCCTGCGCCTCCTTCAGCCGCTTGAAGCGGAGATACGGGTGCTGGGCAGCGGCCGGGTCGTGGCGCAGGAGCCGCCGCCCGGAACCGTTGTCGCCGGGGAGAAAACGGTAACCATCAGGCTGGGAATGAAATCGTGAACGCTGCCGGAAACGCATACAGCCTGGCCAGCCTGCTCCACGGGGTTGAATGCTGCGGTCCGGTGCCCGGCCTGACGGTGACAGGGCTGAGCGACGACAGCCGCGCGGTCGTTCCGGGAGGGGTGTTCGTGGCGGTCAGGGGCAGCAGGGTCGATGGCCATGAGCATATCCGCGAGGCTGTCCGGCGCGGCTGCGGTTGCGTGGTGGCGGAAAGGGGCCGGGTTCCGGCCGGGGCCGCGGATGGCGCGGTGCTGGTGGAAGTGAATGACAGCCGCCGGGCCCTGGGGATCATGGCCAGGAACATGCATGGCCGTCCGGACGCAGGCATGACCCTGGTGGCGGTGACCGGAACCAATGGCAAGACCACGGTCAGCTATCTGCTCGAGGGGATCTTTGCCGCCTGCGGCCACCGGGTCGGGGTGCTGGGCACGATCTCCTGGCGGTGGCCGGGAGAAACGCTCTCCGCCAGGCTCACCACGCCCGGGCCGCTCGAGATTTTTTCTCTGCTGGCAAGGATGCGCGACGCCGGAGTGACCCATCTGGTGATGGAGGTCTCCTCCCACGCCCTGGATCAGGACCGCGTTGCCGGGCTCGGGTTCGACGCGGCCCTGTTCACCAACCTGAGCCGGGATCACCTCGACTACCACCAGGACATGGAGAGCTATTACCAGGCCAAGAAAAAACTGTTCACCGCGTATCTGAAGGATGACGGCTGCGCGGTGATCTGCCGGCCGGGCGAGGACGATTCCGCCTCTGTCCGGCTTTTCAGGGAGCTTGCCGCCGGCGGAGCCAGGGTGTTTTCCTGTGGCCGCGGCGATGGCGGTGATTTCGTTGTCAGGGATGCGCGGACAGCGCCGGTGGAGTTCACTCTCGAGACTCCGGCCGGCCGCGCGCTCTGCCGTTCTCCCCTGGTGGGAGGCTTCAACGTCGAGAACGTGGCCCTGGCCTGTTCGGCCGCGGTCTGTCTCGGAGCAGATCCCGCAGAGGCGGCCCGGGGCGTGGCCGGGGTGAGGGTTCCGGGCCGGCTTGAACGGGTGGGCAGTGACGCCGAACCCTCCGTCTACGTCGATTACGCCCATACGCCCGGGGCCCTGGCCAGGGTTCTCGGCGTTCTGGCGGCTTCGGAGCCGAGAAGGCTCGTGGTGGTGTTCGGCTGCGGCGGCAACCGCGACCGGGGCAAGAGAAGGCTGATGGGAGCGGCGGCCGCCAGGATAGCCGACGTGGTGGCGGTCACCTCGGACAACCCCAGGGACGAGGACCCGGCCGTTATCGCCGCTGAGGTGGAGGAGGGCATAAGGGAGGCGGCCGGAAGCGGGCCGGCCCGCCTGCCCCGGATGGAACTGGCCAGGCTCATGCGTTCCGGCGCCCGCGGCTATGATGTGGTCCTGTCCCGTGAGGAGGCGATCGCCACTGTTATCACCGAGGCGAGGAGCGGAGACGTCATCGCCATCTGCGGCAAGGGACACGAGGATTACCAGGAGGTGCGCGGACAGCGCAGCTTTTTCGACGACCGGGAGGTGGCGCGCCGCTTTCTCGCCGGTCGGGAGGCGGCCCGGACGAGACGGGCCGGAGCGGTTTCATGATGGCGACGCAGATGCAGGGCAGCGGAGTTGCGGCCATGGATGCGACAGGCGCGGGCTGGAGTCTCGATGATGTCGTCAGCGCCACCGGCGGCAGGACTTCCGCTTCCGGCGGCGGGTTCAGGGGAATCTGCATAGACAGCCGCCGGCTTGAGCCGGGCGATCTCTTTGTCGCCATCCGCGGCGACAGGTTCGACGGCCATGACTTCATCGCCGCGGCCGTTGCCGCCGGGGCCGCGGGCGTGGTGGCGGACCGGCCGCCGGCAGAGCCCCCGGGCGTTCCCCTCATCATGGTTGCCGATACCCTGGCCGCGCTCGGCGATCTTGCCGCCTGGCGCAGACGGCGGATGAAGCGGCTCCGGGTGCTGGCGGTCACCGGCTCG
>JALWTY010000224.1 GCA_026993265.1 Desulfobacterales bacterium | reverse complement strand
GGCCGAGAGCATGACCGTTTCTGCCACCTCGGCGGCCATGCCGTCAGCCTACTATGCGCAGCAGTTCAACGCCTTCGGGCAGGGCGGCCTCGTCGATGTTCAGCGCGTAGTCGCTGAAGCTGCGCGGGACTTCAACGCCTTCCCTGCGCTGGACCTGAACCGTGTCGAACAGGCGATGCGCCGGGGCCCTGCCGAGGCCGTTGTCGTGTCTGAAGGCGTAGAGGCCACGAGTGGCCATCTCGCCGCGCGTCGCGGAGCGGTCGTGATCGAACATGTTGGCCAAGGCCTCCCAGAGCAGTTCGAGGTCGTCCTCGGAAAACCCGGTCTGACCCGCCAGGGGCGCGGAAACGAAACCATGGGCGAGATAGAGGCCGTAGGGGACCGTGTGCTTGCGACCCATGGTCCGGTTGTCCCCCTCCTGCTTCTCGGCCTCGCCCTCGGTGGCCACGGCCATGCGGGTGATGGAATGCTCGTGGGCAAAGATGGGGTCCATGGAACGGGCGAAGGTGAGCTGCACGGGACCGCGCACCTGCCCGCAATTGACGCCAGTGGACATGACGGCGCCAAAGGTACGGATGTCGTAGAAGTTTTCGCACAGCCAGCGGCGGGCCTTGTCGTTGGCGCCCTTGCCCTTCGATTTGACGTGTCCCTTCTTGTCTTCTTCCAGTTGATCCTCGTCGCCCACGGCACGGTAGGCGCGGGCATGCTGCAGGTTGAGGATGGCCTTCTCCTTGACGTAGATCTCGAAGGGTGGCTGTTCCTCCTTTACCAGTCCCACATAGTTGCGCACCTTGCGCTTGATGCAGACGTCGGTGACCAGGCCGAGGCCGGTCTCGGCGTCCACGCGCGGGAGGTTGCCGGCGTCCGGATCGCCGTTGGGGTTGCCGTTCGTTACGTCGAACAGCAGGACGAAGTCGTAGCGGTTTGCGAGGCTCATGCGGCTTCTCCTTGTGCGGTGTTTTCCGTTTCCCTTGATGGGTCATGCTTGACAAAGAAGTCCTGCCGCTGGTGGTAGTAGCCGATGGCGAAGCGGCCCTGATCGGCCAGCGAGAGGTGGGGCGGAAAATCATCCAGCCCGCCGATGATCTCGCCCAGCAGTTTTTCGAAGTTGGTTACCCGGCCCGGGTTTTCCAGCTTGGCCAGGTGGTGTTTGGAGCCCTTGATCAGGGTGGGAAAGACCGAGGCGGGCGTGCTCGAGGCGGCACCGTAGAATCGGTCGCGGATGGTGGCATTGATGCCGGGGCTGGCCTCCTCCTGGATCTTCTCCAGGGTGGCGAACAGCCGGCCCAGGCGGTAGCCGGGGTTGGTGTTTTCTTTGTCTAAAGACACGGTGAGTTCCTCCTCTGCACGGGGGTTCGAATGACGGATGCGGCGGTTGATGCAGGCCTTGATCAATGCGGCGCGCGGATGGGTGATCTCGTGCTCGGCGCGTATACGGCGCACGACGGCGGCCAGCAGGGTCTCGGGATAGGGCGTGCCCCCGAGAATGGCGCGCAGGGTGTCGCCGGCCAGGTTGGGCGGGATGTTCTCGGCCTTGCCCTGGGTGGCGGTGCTGACCAGCAGACGAAACAGGGGCAGGTAATCAGGCTGTTTGGCGCCGTGGTCGATCCTCAGGTCCTCGAAGTGCTGCACGATGCGCTCGGCGAGCCGGCCGACGGTGGTCACCTCCCAGAAGCGCACGGCGATGCGCGCGGCGTTGGGAGCGAGGCCGAGGACGTAGAAGGGGGTGTCGGCGTCGTCGGCGACATAGCGCCCGTGGTCGATGGCGCGGTACAGCTCGGCGAGCTTGTCGGTATCGCTGTCGGGGTCGTCCCTTGCCGTCTCGCCGAAGAATCCGGGCACGCGGATTTCGAGGGCCGTCTTTCGGGCCGACCAGAAGACGGTCGAGCTGTCGCCCACCTGCAGGCGCTGGGGCGAGTCCTTGCGGAGCAAGTGGTTGAGGGCGGTGGTGTAGGCGAAGGCGGCTTCCTCGCTGATGGGCGCGTTACTGCCCTGTTCCTTGTTCCAGGAACGAAAGGCATCCAGATTGAAGGAAACGATATTGGCGCCGGAGGTCTGCGAACCCCAGACGCCCTTGATAGCAGGATGCAGACGGCTGACTCGTTGCCGTTTTCCCGTGACGAGGCAGGAGACTTTCTCTTCATCGTCATTTTCGTGCATTGCGCGAAGCGTCTCGAGGACGAGCGTGCGCTGGCAGATCAGTTCGCTGTCACCGTTAAGGCGGAAGCTGATATTGGCATTGCTGGCCAATTCTTCCAGCAATTCGGGATCGCTGATCTGCCCGGGGGAGAACTGTTCGAGGAAGCCCAGCAGGGCCTGGATGGCCGGGTCTTCGGATGCTGGCGGGCTGAACTCCCGGATGCGACTCACGAAGGCCCGGTGTTGATCCGCGAGGCGTTGCGGATCGGTGGCCTTCTGCCCTGGTTTGGGATGGCGTGGGATACCGAGGGCGTATTCGGCATTGTCCCAGAGCATGTTGGCTGCAATACCCGAGGTCTTTTTCACGGCCTGGGGTACGAGGAAGGAGCGGCCGATCCGTTTCTTTCCCTGCTGCGTCCGCGTGTCCTCGATCTGTACCAAGCTGCCCTGCTCATCAATTTCAACGACGAAGGGCAGTTCCTTTTCCTCGAAACCGAAGGGGGGCAGTGCGTCGTCGGGCTCGACGCGCTTGCGCTGGTAGTAGTCATAAAGCGCCTGCAGGATCATCCACGCACCTCCTCGCTGTCCCAGGCCGGCACCTCGATGACGCCGTTCTCCATGCGGGCCTGGAAGAAGCGCGGGACGGGATCGTCCGGGTTGCCGTAGTCCAGGTCGTGCAGCACCCAGCCGAGGTCGCGGGATTCACCGATGGGGGGTATCCGCTCGGTCTCGGGCGGTAGAGGGCGGAAGTCGGCGCTGAATTCGCGGCAGCCAAGGTAGGGCTGATTGAAGCACTGGCCCTTGCGCAGGCGGCGTTCGAACATCTCTGAAAACTTGACGGCGGCGTTGCCGTCGCCATGATCGAGGATCTCGAAGCGGGCATGCAGGCGGTAGGCGACGTCGCGCAGAAACAGGCCGGCGCGCTGCTGGCGGTCGTCCTCCACTTGCAGGGCCAGCTGCCCACTGCCCCGTTTCATGGCCGTCTTCACGCTGCCCATGGGGATCACGCCGCCCACCTCGTTGCGCCGCAGGTTGATCCAGCGAATGGGCCTGAGTACCTCGATGCGCTCGATGTGCCAGCGAATGGCCGGTTTCCAGAGGATGGCGTCGAAGATGGCCCGGGCAGCGGAGGGGGTGATGACATCGTAGGAGACGCGTTCCACCTTCATCTCGGGGCGGGTGAAGCAGGCGAAGTCACCGCTGACTTCCAGGCTATGGGTTTTCATGGCTTGAGCAGTTCCTTGTTGCCGGATGAACAGGCTCGCACATAGCCCTGGCGGGCATAGTCGAGGATCTTGCGG
>JALWTY010000223.1 GCA_026993265.1 Desulfobacterales bacterium | reverse complement strand
ATCGGCGAGGAACATCCGGAGACGAACAGGATCAGAAAAAGCAGTGGGAAACGGCGCATGGGACCCCCTGAAACGGCAGAATCGGTCCGCGGATAATAGCAAGTTGGCGGAAGGGTAACAATCCCGAAAACGGGATTGTTACCCTTCCGAAGGAAAAAGTTAAAAGGCAAAAGTTCGGATGCGGCCTTCGGCTGCTTCGTTACATTTTCGGGGGCACCCACTTTGTACTCGTACCCGTGGGCAACCGCGGCCTTGCCGGTTTTTGCCTTTTTCCCCGGCCGCTCAATTTTTCCTTTTGCCTTTTTTCTTTTGCCTTTAAATTCCCACACCATGTCACGTCCTCTCAGGAAAAGAATAAGGGACCAGCTCTTCTACCTGTTCATCCTCTCCGTCTGCCGGACGGTCACCCTGCTGCCCCGCGGACCGGTGTTGCGGGCGGCCAGGGCCGCGGGCTCGCTCGCCTTCCTGTTTCCCAGCGGAATGCGCAGCAGGACGGTGAAGAACCTGCGCCGGGCCCTGGGCGCGGATCTCGGCCGCGACGGGGCCGTGCGCACGGCCCGCAACGTCTTCCGCCACTTCATGGCCGCGGGCTTTGATCTGATGTTCATCCCCGGACTGTGCCGCAGCGGCAGGATCAGCAAAATCGTCACCGCCCGCGGCATGGATCACCTTGACCGGGCCTTTGCCAAGGGCCGGGGAGTGATGATGCTCACCGCCCACTTCGGCAACTGGGAAATCCTCGGGGCCTGGCTCGCGGCCAGCGGCTATCCTATGAAGGTCATAGGCCGGGCCCTGGAAAACCCCGGGCTCGACCGGCTGCTCGTCGGCATCAGGAACCAGGCCGGCTACACCAACATCCCCAGGGGCACCTCCAGCCGCGAGATCATCCGGACCATCAGGTCCGGCGGGGCCATCGGCATGCTCATCGACCAGGACGTCCAGGTCCAGGGGGTGTTCGCCGATTTCTTCGGCCGTCCCGCCTTCACCCCCACCGGCCCGGTGGTTCTGGCCCGGAGGTTCGGCACCCCGATCGTGCCCATCTTCTGCCGGATGAAGGACGATCTCACCTATGAGGTCACCTGCCTGCCCGAAGTGGAGCAGAGCAAGGAAGAGGACGACGAGGCCGCGGCGCGGGAGACCACAGCGCGCATCAACCGCATCTACGAGGATATTATCCGTGAAACCCCGGAACAGTGGGTGTGGATGCACAAACGGTGGAAGACCCGGCCAGGCGGCCCGTCATGACGCGGGCGGCCGGGGCTCGACCCGTAAAAAACCGCAACGCCTCCACGGGTTCAGGATTCTGGTAAAATCAAGGGATGACGCACCAGGGATTCGCGGTTCCGGCCTTTATCCTGATGGGGCTGCTTCTCGCCGCGGCAATAGGCATTTTCGTCTGGCTGCGCAAAAAGGTGGCCGGAAAGGCCGAGCCGGCAGACAATTCGGTCGCGGCCGCGGCTCCGGCCGCAGCGGCGATGCGGGATTTTGCCCGGGCCGAGATCAGGCTGCCGGCGCTGATCACCGACAGCCGCGGCAACGAGTTCAGCGGCGAGAGCCGCAACATCTCCGGAACCGGAATCTTCATCGCCTGCGAGCAGAGGTTCGTCCCCGGGGAATTCTGCGATATAAAGATTCTTTCCGCGTCAGACGGGCCGATAGAGTTCAGGGGCAGGGTCACCTGGTCCAACCAGCATCTGCCAAGGGAAAAGGTGAGCGAGTCAGGGGCCGGGTTCGGCTTTGTGTCACTTTCGGCCCAAACCCGGAACAGGCTGGAACGGCTCCTGCGCGAAAATCTCGACACGGAGGATATGCCATGATAAAGGCCTTCACCGCCGCGGTGTTCACCGCCCTTGTCCTCACCGCCTGCTCCGGCGGGGATGAAAAGACAAACGTCAGCGAAGCCATAGACCGCCAGACCACGCGGGCGGCGGAAAGAATCGAGAAGAAGATACGCACCCCGCTGGACCGGGCCAGGGGCGCGAAAAACCTCGGCGACCGCCGCCTCGAGGAAATGGACCGGGCCCTGCAGAAGGGAGAGTGACCCCCGTGACGCTCCCGGAAATGCCGTGCCCAAGCCGGAGAGGGAGGAAACAGATGCTGCGAAACATCAGCCGGTTGCGAACGGCCACGGTTTCAGGGAAACTCACTTGCCGGCCATGAATCTTCCGAGTATGCCGTTGATGTCGGCAACGGTAAGGGGTTTGCTCCGGTAATCGTCGATGCCGTTGGCAGCGGCGTCATCCGGCGACACCTTTTCACTGTACCCGGTGAAGAGCACCACCGGCAGGTCGGCGCGGCGCTCCTTGATGCGCCGCGCCAGTTCGGTGCCGGTCATCCGCGGCATGACATGGTCGGTCATCACCAGGTCGAACTCGTGCGGCGCCGCGTCAAACCTCTCAAACGCGTCCACGGCCGTGGCAAAGCCCTCCACCTTGCAGCCATGCATCTCCAGAACCCGGCCGACGAAATTGCGCAGCATCTCCTCGTCATCCACCAGCATCACCCTGCCGCCGTACTTGGCCATAACCGGCACCACCGGTTCCTCGCCCGAACTCGCGCCGCTGCCGTTGCAGGCCGGCATCCACACGGTGAAGACCGTGCCGCCGCCGGGGTTGTCGCCGACCTCGACGATCCCGTCCATGTCGCTGACAATGCCGTGGACGATGGCCAGCCCCAGGCCGGTGCCGCCGGGACCGCGCTCTTTGGTGGAAAAATAGGGTTCAAAGATCCGTTCCCTGATGTTTTCCGGGATGCCCGGGCCGGTGTCGGCCACCCGCAGCCGCAGCCAGCCGTGCTCGTGCGGCCGCGGGGCCGCGCCGTTGTCCACCCGGCATAGCTCCACCTCGAGCCTGCCGCCCTTTTCCTCCATGGCCTGAACCGCGTTGGTGCACAGGTTCATCACCAGCTGCTGGCCGCGGCTCACGTCTCCCATGACCGGCGGCGCTCCCGGCTCGACGTGGCATACTATTTCTATGTCAGGGGGCACCGTGGCCTGAAGCAGCTTTATGCTCTCCTTGACCACCGGCCCGAGGAGCACCGGGGACGCGGCTCCCTCACGGCGGCGGCTGAAGGTGAGTATCTGACGGACGAGCTCTGCGGCGCGGCGTCCGGCCGCGGTTATGTGGGAAAGGTTTTCCGCCACCGTGCTGCCCGGCTCGACTTCCAGCAGGGACAGCTCGGCATAGCCAAGGACCGCGTTGAGGATGTTGTTGAAGTCGTGGGCGATGCCGCCGGCCAGGGTGCCGATGGCCTCCATCTTCTGGGCCTGTCTCAGTTTGATCTCGGCCTCACGCAGCTCGCTTATATCGGCCAGCACGCAGACGAATCCCCGGTACCGGTCGCTTGCGCCGCTGAAGGCGCGGGCCTGCCAGAGCATGATCCGCTCGCCGCCCGAGGCGGTCCGCACCCGGCATTCCCTGGCGTCCCCCACAAGGCTTGCGGCAAGTTCTTCGAACCCGG
>JALWTY010000222.1 GCA_026993265.1 Desulfobacterales bacterium | reverse complement strand
TTGCGGATCCTGTTCGATGCAGGCCTCGAGTTCGCGGACGCAGTCGTCAACCCTGCCCGCCTGGCGGTAGACCATGGCCAGGTGGTGCCGGGCCACGATATTGTCCGGGAGTTCCTTGCATTTTTTCTCCAGTTCCTCTATTACACTGCTTAAATCCTTGTTCCCTTCTTGCGTTGACATGTCTGCTCCTTGAAAGTGTTTTCCCGCAAATCCCGCTATAAAATAACCGCGGCCGGAACTTCCGCGGTTCGGCGTTTCTGGGGCGGCCTTCGGTGAAAAGGACACAATAAACATGGTTGCCGGATCAGGCAAGCGGCTCTTGGGCCGCCGGGCGTTTTTCCGGCGCGGGGCCGGCCGGTGCGGCCGGTTACGGTGAGTGCTGATGAGCAGGGGAGTGATAATCGCAGGCCTTGGCGGCGGCAGCGGCAAGAGCGTGGTGGCGGTGGGGCTGTGCCGGGCGCTCGCGAACGCCGGTTTCGCCGTCAGCCCGTTCAAGAAAGGGCCTGACTACATCGACGCGGGCTGGCTCGGTCTTGCGGCCCGCAGGCCGTGCCACAACCTCGATCCCTTTCTGATGGACGCGGATACGATCAGGGATTCGTTCCGGCGTCATCTTGCCGAAGAGGGAATCGCGGTGGTGGAAGGCAACCGCGGCCTCTTCGACGGAGTGGACTCCCGCGGCGGCTACTCCACCGCCGAGCTCGCCCGCATCCTTTCCCTGCCGGTCGTTCTGGTGGTGGACTGCACCAGGACCACCCGCACCGTGGCCGCGATGGTCCTCGGCTGCCGCATGCTCGAGCCGGATATCGAGATCGCCGGGGTGGTGCTGAACCGCATCGGCACGGAGAGACAGCGCCGGGTCATAACCGGCGCGGTCGAGGCCGACGCCGGGGTGCCGGTCCTGGGCGCGGTGTTCCGTTCCCGGGACGACGTCTTCCCCCAGCGCCACCTCGGGGTGACCCCGGGGCCGGAACATGCCGACGCCGAGGAGGCGGTGGAGAAGCTCGCCGCCAGGATATCGGAACAGGTGGACCGTGAAAGGATTGTCGCTCTCGCAGGCGAGTGTTCCGCTGCTTCCGGGAGCGAAGAGACAGGACACGATTCCGGGCCGGTAATCGGCGTGCTCAGGGACTCCGCCTTCCAGTTCTACTACCCCGACAACCTCGCCGCTCTGGAATCGCTGGGCGCGCGTCTGGTGCAGATCGACGCCACCAGCGCTGCCGCACTGCCGGAGGTGGACGGCCTCTACATCGGTGGCGGCTTCCCCGAGACCAACGGCGAGGCGCTGGCGGAAAACATAAGCTTCCGCGAGGATCTGAAAAGGCTTGCGCTGGCGGGCCTGCCGGTATACGCCGAGTGCGGCGGGCTCATCTATCTGGGGGAAAGCCTGGAGAGCGAGGGCAGGGTGTATCCCATGAGCGGAATTCTGCCGATACGGTTCAAGATGGAGAAAAGACCCCAGGGCCACGGCTACACCGAGCTGCTCACCGAAAAGGACAACCCCTTCTACGCTCCGGGCACGGTGATCCGCGGCCACGAGTTCCGTTACAGCCGGGTGAATCACTGGGACGGCGCAGACAGCGATCTGGTCTTCAGGATGCGGCGGGGGGTGGGGTTCGTCCACGGCCGCGACGGCGTCTGCCGCGGCAATGTCCTCGGGCTTTACACCCATGTCCACGCCCTGGCCACAAGGGAATGGGCCGAAGGGATGGTCAGTGCGGCCGGCTGCCGGGCGAAGGAGCGCTGCCCAGAACCTTGAGCTCGATCTCCTGTTTTTTTGCCGCGTTGTCCGGCTCTTTCTCCCAGTGGATGAAGGCCTCGCCGACCCGTTCGTAGGCGCCGTTGTCCTTCCGGCACTGTTCGCAGACCTTTTCGGAACGGTAACGGAATATCACCACCTTGCTGGCCGGATCCCCCTTTTCGTCCACCGCCGCCATCTTGCAGCAGCCGCAGGCAAGCCGGATCACCGCCACTCCGACCGCGTCCGGGCTGCCTTCGAGGATGCCCTCTATCATCGCCTGCTCGTAAAGCATGGCGCTGTCCTTGCGTTTCAGCTCTTCCTTTTGCCTTTTCTTCATCTGGCCTGGCTTGTTGCTCACGGTGGTTCTCCTTGCTCTTTCTGGCCGGGGCCTGAGTCCGTGACGGCTTCAGGCGGTGGTGCGGGAATGAGGCAGAATAGCCGTGTTGCTGCCGCCAGTCAACCGCGTCCGGTCATGGCTTCGTTGCCAGGGCCGCGTCAGGGCGATATTATTGGACCATGAGGTTTTTTCTTTTGCTTGCCGTCTTTCTGCTGGGGCAGTTCCCGGCCGCTTCCGTATGCGCCGGTGACGCCGACCTGGTCCGCGGGGCCGTGTGGGCCGGTTCCTTCTATCCTGCCGACCCTGACCGGCTTGTCCGGGAGGTGGACCGGCACATGGCGGCGGCGCGCGCCACGCTTCCCGCCGGTCTGCCGGCCGGGCCGCCGGTTGCCCTCATCTTTCCCCATGCCGGATACCGTTATTCCGGTCCGGTGGCCGGGGCCGCCGCGGTCGTGGCCGCGGCCGGAAAGTACCGCCGGGTGGTGGTTCTCGCTCCCGATCACCGGGTGGGTTTCGCCGGGGCCGCCACCACCGCGGCGCGCGCCTACCGCACGCCGCTTGGTGACGTTCCGGTGGACCGGGCCGCGGTCCGGCTGCTTTCCCTGCCTGATGTCAACGAGGTTCCGGCTTCCGACGCAAGCGAGCACGCCGTTGAGGTGGTGCTGCCCTTTCTCCAGCGGGCATTGGGGGATTTCTCCCTGGTTCCCCTGGTGCTCGGCCGGATCGCGCCGGAGCGGGTGGCGGATCTGGTCGCCCCCCTCATGGAGGACGGGAAGACCCTGCTCGTGGTCTCTAGCGACTTCTCCCATTACCTTGCCTATAACGCCGCGGTTGAGAGGGACAGCCGCAGCATCGCTGCGATCCTCGCCCTTGACCGGGAGCGTTTCTCGGCCATCGGCAACAGCGCCTGCGGCCGCACCGGCATCGAGGCCCTGCTGGTTCTGGCAAGGAGTGCGGGACTGGTCCCAAGACTTGTCGCCAGGGCCAACAGCGGCGACACCGCCGGCGGCCGCAGCCGGGTGGTGGGGTATGCCGCCATAGCTTTTTATAAGAACAAAAAAGACATGGAGACCGGTAAAATGGCACCTCTTGACCAGGAACAGGGCCGCGCCCTGGTGCTTCTCGCCCGCCGCGCCATCCTCGAACATTTCGGCCGCGGCCTTGACCCGGCCGGGGAAGAGACGCTTGCGCGCAAACTTTCCGATCCGGCGCTGACGCGGAAGATGGGGGTGTTCGTCACCCTTAACCGCCGGGGGCGGCTGCGGGGCTGCATCGGTTCCCTGACCGGGATCGAGCCGATCGTTGAAGGGGTGCGCCGCAACGCGGTCAATGCCGCTTTCGGCGATCCCCGTTTCCCGCCGCTGTCCGAGGAGGAACTCGACGGGCTGGAGATCGAGGTCAGCGTCCTTTCCGAGCCTGTCCCCCTGGAGGCGGCTCATGGGAAGGATCTTGTCGCAAAGCTGCGTCCCGGAACCGACGGGGTGATAATCCGCGACGGCGTCCGTTCGGCGACCTTTCTGCCCCAGGTGTGGAAACAGCTTCCAGACCCGGCAGAGTTTCTTTCCCATCTCTGCCTGAAGGCGGGACTGCCGGCCGACCGCTGGCAGCGGCCCGGCCTCGAGGTCTCCGTCTATCAGGTGCAGTATTTTGAAGAGGATCCGTCCGGCCCATGAATCCTTGTCAGCAGGACATTGGCATGGCGGCGGGGTGAACCGTTCCATGCGGCAGCCGGGTGTGGACCGGCGTATGCGGCGGCTTTTTTTTGCCGCCGGTTTTTCCGCCGCCCTGGTCCAGATGGTTGCGGTGCGGGAGATCCTCGCCCGCGCGGGCGGCAACGAGTACGTGATCTCGGTCATCTTTCTGGTCTGGCTCGCAGGCTCCGGGGCCGGGGCCCTGGCCGGCGGCCTGCTCGCGCGCCGGCTGCAGGAGCCGCGCCTGGCTTTTTCCTTCTTTCTCTGCGCCCTGGCCGTCTTTCCCCAGTTCATGTTCGCGGCTATTACGGTTTTTTTTCCTGTGGCCGCGGTCGCGGGTGTGACTCCGGGGTTCTACGCCACTGCGGCCGTTATCCTGATTGCGGCCGGGCCATACTGCCTGATGGCCGGGATTCTGTATCCCCTGGCCCTGGCTGTTTCCTCTGCGGATGAAGGCGATGGCGCGGCCGGGATCTACCTGGCCGACACCGGCGGCGGGGTGGCCGGTTTTCTTCTCTTTGTCTTTCTGCTGGTGAAAAACGCCGGTTCGGCCGCGGTGCTTGTTGTTGCGGCGGTTGTCCTGGCTGCGGCCGCGTGGCCGTGGCGGCCGCGCCGCAGGGCCTTGATGGCCGCGGCCCTTGCCACCGCCTGTGTTTCTGTTGCGGTCATGTTCGGGGCCCTTGCCACGGCCGCCCACCGCGCCGGGGTGGTGGAACGGCACGACTCCGGCTACGGCCGGGTGGAGGTCGTCGAGCGCGAGGGTCAGACCACGGTGCTTTTGAACGGCAGGCCCGCCTATGCGAGCCGGACTCCGGCCCTGGCCGAGATGCTGGTTCACGTGCCCGCCTCGCAGACGCGGAACCCGGCGCGTTTTCTCTTCATCGGCGCGGCCGCGGGCATGGTCAGGGAGGCGGAGAAATACCATCCCGCGCGGATCGACTACGTAGAGGTGGACGCGGATCTTGCCCGTATCCTCCTTGAGCGCGGATTGCTCGCCCGTTCCGCCTCCCTGCGGGTGACGAACCGCGATCCGCGCCGTTTTGTCCGGCATCAGGCTGAACAGGGCGGCGTTTACGATGTGATCGTCGTTGCCGCGCCGGAACCGGAGACCTTTCAGGAGAACCGGGTCTTCACGGTGGAATTTTTTTCCATGATCCGCAGGATACTCGCCCCGGACGGGGTTTTCGCCTTTGCGGCCGAAGGGTATGAAAACTATCTCGGCCCCGCGGCCAGGGCCAGGTTCGCCTGCCTGCGCGCCACCATGAAGGCGGTTTTCCCGCAGGTCGCGATGGTTCCGGGGGTGAGGACCGTTTTCATCGGCCGGGAGGGGGAAACAAGGACGTTTGCCATTCCGGCCGTCCTCGCCGCCCGGGGGATTGAGACGGAATACCTGGCGCCGTTCTTCCGGGGCGAGGTCACGGCTGAACGTCTCCGTTACCTTGAAGAGGAGGTGGGCCGGGATGAGGCGGCTGCAAACCGCGATCTGTTTCCGGTTCTGCCCGGGCTCGTGTTTGCGGGCTGGTTTGCCCGCAGCGCGGCCACTCCGGTTTTGTTCGCCGTGATCTGCGCTGCCTTTTTTCTTTTCGTTGTCCTGCGGCTTGACGCGGCCGAGTACGTTCTCATGGGGGCCGGGTTCGTGGCCATGGCGGCCGAGACCGTGGCCATATTTTCCTTTGCCGTGCTTCACGGTTACGTGTACGAGCAGGTGGGGCTCGTTGCCGGTCTCGCCCTGGCCGGCCTGTTCTGCGGCATAGCTGCCGGACGGCGGACGGCGGCCGCGCGGGCAGGAGATGCCGCAGCGCTCCTTTTTGCCTCTGACGCGGCCGTGGTCATGCTCCTTGCCGCATGGGGATGGGGGATGGGCCGTCTTGGCGGCGGGACTGCGGTCTGTTTTCTTCTTGTCATGACCTTTGCGGTCTCCATGCTTTGCGGTTTCCAGTTTGCCCCCGCGGCCGCGTTTTCATCGGCCCGCGGCCGCGGGACCGCCGGCGTGTTCGGGGCCGATCTTGCCGGCGGCGGGGCCGGCGTCGTGGTATGCGGCCTGCTGGTCGCGCCGCGTTTTGGTATTCCCGCGGCCCTGTTCGCGGCCGCTTTGGTCAAGGCGGCCGGGCTTTTCACGTTTGCCGCCACAAGGAGATGAGCCAATGGGGATTGACCGGAGAGACTTTATCAAGGGATCGGTTGCCCTGGCCTCGGCCATTGCCGTGGGCGGCGGGGGAGTGTGGCTGGCGGCCCGCCGCGGCCTGTTGAGCCGTTCCTCCGACATCACCGGCCACGTCTTCCGCGGCCAGGGGCCGGATTCTCCGGGCGAGTTCGCCCGCGAGGGCATGTTCTACGAGAAAATGGGGGGGAAGAGCGCGGTCTGCAGCCATTGCCCGCACCGCTGCCGGCTTGCTCCGGGGGATCTCGGCATCTGCCGCAACCGCGCCAACATCAATGGGGTGGTCTACAGCCTGGTCTACGGCAACCCCTGCTCGGTCAACCTCGATCCGGTGGAAAAAAAGCCGCTGTTCCACTTCCTGCCCGCGACCACCGCCTTTTCCATCGCCACCGCGGGCTGCAACTTCCGCTGCCTCAACTGCCAGAACTGGGAAATCTCCCAGAGACGGCCGGATGAGGTCCGCCACCGCCGTCTGTTTCCCGAAGAGGTGGTCAGGGAGGCGCAGAAGGCGGGCGCGGCCTCCATCGCCTACACCTATTCCGAGCCGGTCACCTTTTTCGAGTACATGTTCGACACCGCTTCCCTGGCCCGCAACCACGGCCTCCGCGGGCTCCTCATCTCCAACGGCTACATCAACCCCGAACCGCTTCTCGCCCTCTGCCGGGTGATGGACGCGGCCAACATCAACCTCAAGGCCTTTGACGAGACCACCTACCGCAGCCTCGACGGCGGAGGCCTCGCCCCGGTGCTCGAGGCTCTGAAGATCCTGCATTCAGAAGGAGTGCATCTCGAGGTGACCCATCTGGTGATTCCGGGGTACACCGACGGCGTGGACGAGCTGAAACGGATGTGCGCCTGGCTGCTTGCCAACCTCGGCCCGGACGTGCCCTTGCACTTTCTCCGTTTCTTTCCCCGGTACCGCCTGGACCGGCTCGAGCCCACGCCGGTGCGGGTTATCGAGGAATTCCGCCGCATCGCCATGGAGGAGGGAATCCACTACGCCTACACCGGCAACATCGGGATATCCACCGGCGCGAACACCTGGTGCCACAACTGCGGCAAGCTCCTGGTGGAGAGAAAGGGATACCTCATTCCGGTGATGGAGATAAGAAAGGGCCGGTGCCGTTATTGCGGCACGCGGATACCGGGGGTGTGGCCGTCATGAGGAGGGGTTTAGGGGATTAGGGATTTAGGGATTTAGGGATTTGGGGATTTGGGGATTTGGGGCATGCACCATTCAAACGTCCGCGGCCGAAGGCCGCATCCGCCCACTGTCCTCTGACTTCTGACTTCTGACTTCTGATAACCGCGGCCGAAGGCCGCATCCGCCATCTGTCTCCTGTCCCCTGTCTCCTGAAAAAAAGGACCCATTCTGGACCCGGCATGGAGGAACAGGGGATACCTTCATTTAACCAGCAGGCGGCCGGGAACCGAATGAGTCCTTTGGGTGGAATCCGCGGCCACAGGGGTGGGACCGCTTGCTTCCACTGTCTTCAGAGTATTACCTCACGCAATAACGGCAATACTGGAAAAGCATCAGGTCAATACGGGGAAACCACAGGGCAAGGCGCCCGTATCATGGGCCAGACGACAGGGCGGTGCGCAGGTTGGCGCGGCGGTCCTTCAGCCCCAGTTTCTTGCGGATGTTGTCGCGGTGGAACTCCACCGTGCGCACCGAGACCCCGAGGATGGCGGCCATCTCCTTGTTGCTCTTGCCCTGGCGCACCAGGTTGGCCACCTGGAGCTCGGCCGGGGTGAGGTCGCTCTCTCCCTGGTAGAGGCGTTTCATCGCCGGGTCGGCGAGGCTGTCGAGGTTCTTTTTCAGCACCGCGAGAAGCTCCCGCTGCTTGCGGTTCAGGCCGCTGTTTTCGAGCTTCTCGAAATAGGGCCCGGACATCTCCTTGATGGTCAGGATCAGGTTCTCGTCCATCTCGCGCATCCGTTCGCTGATGCGGTCGCGGTCCTGGCTCATGTTCCTGAGCAGCACCTTGAGGGCGATGTTGGCCTCCTCCGCCTCCTTGCTCCTCTTCTCCAGCTCGGCGGTGCGCCGGGCCACCTCTTCCTCGAGGCGGCGGCCGGCCTCCTCCAGCCTGCGGTTGGCCGCGGCGAGACGGATCTCCTGGCGCCACTTCTCGCTCAGGGCCGCGGCCGCCTGGCGGATCTCCCAGGGAGTCACCGGTTTCTGCAGGTAGAGGATCTTGTCGGCCGGACCGGCTTCGGCGGTGAGGGCCGCGGGGTCGATGTCGTCGAAGGCGGTGACGATGACGAGGTTCACCGCCGGGTCGATCCGGCGGATTCGTCTTGCGGCCCAGGCCCCGCTCTCCCCCGGCGGCAGGCGGATGTCGAGGAACACCACCGCAAAGGGCCGCCTGTCCCGGCAGGCCTCTCCCACCAGTTCCACCGCCTCCTCGGCCTGGCGGCAGAAGGATAGGTCGAATGGGGGCAGGGCAGGTTTTTTGTTCTTGCGGCCGCCTGTCTCCGAGAACAGGGACTCCTCGAGTCTGATGAACGAGTCGTCCATGCCGCTTGCGGTGCGGGGGGCGAGGGAGTCGCGGAACATGGCGAGGATGGCTTCCTCGTCGTCGACTATCAGGATCCTGGGGTTGGGGTCAGCCATTTCGATCCTCCGATTCAGGCGCGGTTCCGCCGGTGGAAAGGTCGGTCCGGGGCAGGATGACGGTGAAACAGGCCCCCTTGCCCGGCCCCGGGCTTGCGGCCTCGATCCGGCCGCCGAGGCTGCGGCATACGTTGGCGCACCAGTGCAGTCCGGTGCCCGCGCCCGGCCGGGCATGCGCGGTGGAGAAGTCGCGGCTGAAGATATGTTTTATGTCGTCGGGCTCGATGCCGCAGCCGTTGTCCTCCACCTTCAGCCAGAAGACTCTTTCCTCTTCTTCCTCGCCGTCTTCTCCGGCGCTGATCGTTATCCTGCCGTCACCGCGCTCCACCGCGGTTATGGCCTCTACCGCGTTCTTCACCAGGTTCTGAACCACCTGGAGAAGCTCGATCCGCGGCGCTGACACCCTTCGGGCCAGGGACGGTGCGAGTACGAAGGTTATCCGCTCCCTGGCCTCGGCAGGGATTATATCCACCGCCGCTTCCACCAGCGTCTTGAGAGGGAAGGTGGATATCCGCCTTGCGCCCCCGGCCGCGCCGGCATGGGCCGAGATCATCATTTCGATGTCTGAGCAACGGGCGCGGACGCTGTTGACCCTCTCTTTCAGGCGGACGAGGGAGGATTCCATTATTCCCGCCGCCCTGTCCAGGTAGAGCGCGAGCATCCGCCGCCGGTTCTCTCCTGCCGCGGCGATCTCCTTTGCCGCCTTTTTCATGTTGCTGACCGGAAGGTCGTCCATCTCTTCGTTCATCAGGCTCAGGTCGGAGAAGGCCGGGTTGATGGCGTTGCGGATGTTGTGAAGCAGCCCCTGGGCCATTTCCCGCGCCCCGGAATCCCAGGACAGGCTGGCCTCGTTCTGGGCGTGACGCTCCCATTTCTCCTCGAGCTCGGCGAGTTTGCCCGCAAGCATGCCGATCTCGTCCTCCCGTGCCGTGGATATGGCCGCGAGCATCTCGCCGCGGTCGGCGCCGTCGGCGCTGCTCATCGCCGCAAGCGGCGATATGACCAGCCGGTCCAGGATCCTTATGGAAAAGACTATGAGCACGATGGCGGTGAGGATGGACACGAGCATGACCGTTCTCACCGTGCGGCGGCCGATCATGCTGGTTTCCCTGGGGAAACTGGCCCTTAGCTCGATTATGGGACTGCCGAGGTAGTCGTTGACCGTGTCTGAGACGATCATGCGCTCGTCCGCCGTGGTTATGGTTCTGCCTTTTCCCCTTGAGCCCGGCGGCAGGAGAATTGCCTCGAACGTCAGGATGGTCTGGGCGTTTATCTGTTCCAGGGTTTTACGGTCAAAGGGCTGGGCCATGAACAGGATGCCGGCCGGGGGATACTTTTCCCGCGAATCGGTTATCGGGCTTGCGCAGAAGAGCATGGGGCCGATCGTGGCGCGCATCAGGCCGCATCGGCTTTCACGACTTTCCAGGATGGAGGCCAGGCCCTTCACCGGCAGTCTTTCGCCGGCAAAATCAGGGGGGGATAGCTTCTTGCCGGCCCCGTCCCGCATCTCCCCCCATACAACCCTGCCGTCATGGTCGAGAAAGTATATGGCGGACAGATGCAGGTCGGTGAAGGTTCCGGGCACCAGGTTTGAATCCAGGTAATCCTGGTTGCGGTCCTTTATGAACCTGTAGGTGTCGTCCCACAGTGCCCAGTCACGGCAGATTTTGTCGAGGTGAAAGAGCTCCCGCTCTATCGCCTTCCGGGCCCGGGTCAGATTGGTTGTGGCCTGCCGTCTTTCCAGGGCCTCGAACTGGGGCAGGACCGCCATGCGCATGATGAAGTAGCCGCAGGCCAGGCACACGAGCGCCAGCAGGATGAGGATGCTTATGGCCTTGGTCTTGAGCTTCATGGGTCCAGCGGATACACGGATTCAGGAGGATTATAGCCGGAAAACAGAAATCGGCATGCTTTTCCGCCGCAGTCCCTGCCCCGGAAAGGCGGCTATTTCTTGTCTATGAACCGATTATCTGCTAATAAGGTTGCATTCTTTACTCTACCGGGCCCGGGTGGCGGAACTGGTAGACGCAAGGGACTTAAAATCCCTCGGGTGTTTCACCCGTGCGAGTTCGATTCTCGCCCCGGGCACCAAAAAAACTCCGACGCCATTCCAGGGGCCATGCCGCAGGAGAGCCGTATAACCAGAGAAGACCTCGAGTTCGACCGGCTCCACATCTGGCACCCCTATTCCTCGGTGACCGATCCGCCGCCGGTGTGGCCGGTGGCCGGGGCCGAGGGGTGCCGGATACGGCTAGCCGACGGCCGCGAACTGGTCGATGGCATGGCCTCCTGGTGGTCGGTGATCCACGGCTACAACCACCCACGCCTGAACCGGGCCGCCCTTGACCAGATAAACGGCTTTTCCCATGTCATGTTCGGCGGGCTCACCCACAAGCCTGCCATCGGGCTCTGCCGCCGGCTGGTTGACCTGACCCCCGAGGGGCTCGACCGCGTCTTCATCTGCGATTCCGGTTCGGTGGCGGTGGAGGTGGCGATCAAGATGGCCCTGCAGTACCAGCACGCCCGCGGGCGGCCGGAAAAGCACCGTCTTGTCACCATCAGGAACGGCTACCACGGCGACACCTTTGCGGCCATGAGCGTGTGCGATCCGGTCACCGGCATGCACTCCATCTTCAGCGGGGCCCTGCCGAAGCAGTTCTTCGCGCCCGCGCCGCAGACGCCTTTTTCCGGCGACTTCCACGAAGACGACATCGCCGAGCTTGCCGGGATCATTGCGGAGCATCACGGCGAGATCGCGGCGCTCATACTCGAGCCCGTTGTCCAGGGCGCGGGCGGAATGCGTTTCTATTCCCCCCGGTATCTCGCCAGGGCAAGGGAGCTTTGCGACCGTTACGGCCTGCTTCTGATCGCCGACGAGATCGCCACCGGTTTCGGACGCACCGGGCGGATGTTCGCCTGCGAGCACGCCGGGATATCGCCCGACATCATCTGCCTGGGCAAGGCCATGACCGGCGGTTACCTGAGCCTCGCCGCCACCCTGTGCACCGGCGAGGTCGCCCGGACCGTATGCGCGGGCGCGGCCGGCTGCTTCATGCACGGCCCCACCTTCATGGCCAACCCGCTCGCCTGCCGGATCGCCTGCGAGAGCATCGACCTTCTCCTCGAATCCCCGTGGCAGGAGAAAATCGCGGCCATGGAGGAGCGCATGCGGGCCGGGCTTGCGCCCTGCAGTTTGCTGCCGGCGGTGAAGGATGTCCGGGTCCTGGGCGGCATCGGCGTGGTGGAGCTGGCCCGGACCCCGGATTTCCGCCGCCTGCAGGAGTCGCTGGTGGACAGGGGGGTCTGGGTGAGGCCGTTCGGCCGCCTGGTCTACATCATGCCGCCCTACGTCATCAGCGACGAAGAACTCGACACCCTCACCGCGGCCATGGTCGAGACCCTGACCGGACTTGACTGAAGGAATCAGGCCGCAGCCGGTCCGGAACCATCGCCGCGGAACTGGAGGGCCTCGGCCACGTGGGGAGCGCGGATGGTTTCCTCGCCCTCGAGATCGGCGATGGTGCGGGCCACCTTCATGATCCGGTGGCAGCTTCTGGCCGAGAGCGACAGACGGTCCGCGGCCCGGGCAAGCAACTGCTCCGATTCCCGGTCGAGGCGGCAATGGGCCTCTATTCCGGCGGGCCGCAGCCTGCTGTTCCACACCGGTCCGCTGTTTCCGTTCCGCCCGGCCTGCGCCTTTCTCGCCGCCACCACCCGTTCCCGGATCGCGGCCGAGCCCTCGCCGCCGTCCTCGGCCGCAAGTTCCCGCCACGGCACCGCCGGGACCTCCACGTGCATGTCGATCCGGTCGAGCAGCGGCCCGGAAAGACGGCCGGCATAGCGTTTTATCTGCATCTCGTTGCAGGCGCACTCGTGGCCGGGGTCGCCCAGGAATCCGCAGGGGCAGGGGTTCATGGCCCCGATCAGGAGGAACGATGCCGGAAAGGTGAGGGAGCTTGCGGCCCGGGCGATGGTGACCACGCCGTCCTCCATGGGCTGGCGCAGCACCTCGAGGACGTTGCGCCGGAACTCGGGCAGCTCGTCGAGGAAGAGAACCCCGTTGTGGGCCAGGGTGACCTCGCCCGGCCTGGGGACGTTGCCTCCGCCTATGAGGCCCGCGTCGGAGATGGTGTGGTGCGGGGCCCGGAAGGGCCGTTCCCGCACGAGCGTAGTTTCGTTTCCGAGCAGGCCGGCCACGCTCATGATCCTGCTGGTCTCGAGCGCCTCGTCAAAGGTGAGCGGCGGCATGATCGAGGGCACCCGCCGGGCCAGCATGGTCTTGCCGGTGCCGGGCGGCCCTTTCATGAGGATGTTGTGGTTGCCGGCCACCGCTATTTCAAGTGCCCTTTTTACGCTTTCCTGCCCCCTGACCTCGGAGAAGTCCGGGCAGGCGCATGTGCCTGTCTCCTCCGGCGCGTCCGGAATGAATGGAGAAATTTCCCGCCTGCCGCAGAGGTATTCCACCGCCGCGGGCAGGTCCGCCACCGCTATCGCCTCGATTCCCTCGACCGCCGCGGCCTCGCCGGCGTTGGCGAGCGGCAGGATTACCCGTTTCCTGCCGCTCGCCTTCGCGGCGATGACCATGGGCAGCACCCCGGTCACGGGCCTGAGCCCGCCGTCCAGGGAAAGCTCGCCGACTATCATCGGCTCTGCGGCTGCTTCCTGCGGAATAATGCCGTTTGCGGCCAGGATGCCGATGGCGATGGGCAGGTCGTAGGTGCTGCCGGCCTTTTTCAGGTCGGCCGGGGCGAGGTTGACCGTGATCCGGCGGCTGGGAAACTCGTAGCCCGAGTTGCGGACCGCGGCCCGCACCCGGTCCTTGCTCTCCCGCACCGCGCCCTCGGGCAGCCCAACGGTGGTGAATGCGGGCAGGCCGGCGGCCAGATCCACCTCTACCTCTATCTCGATTCCATCGACGC
>JALWTY010000221.1 GCA_026993265.1 Desulfobacterales bacterium | reverse complement strand
ACGGTGGATGAACTTCTGGCCATGAAACCGGACCGGCTCATCATCTCGCCCGGCCCCTGCACCCCGGCCTCGGCCACCAGTCCATCGGCGAGGCCTTCGGCGGCCGCACGGTGCGGGCCGCAAGGCTTATGCACGGCAAGACCAGCCCGGTGTTCCACGATAGCGCCGGGGTCTTTGCCGGGCTTCCTTCGCCGTTCGAGGCCATGCGTTACCACTCCCTGGTGATCGACGGGGAAAGCATGCCCGACTGTCTCGAGGTGACCGCCCGCACCGACCAGGACGAGATCATGGCGGTGCGTCACAAGAGCCTCCCGGTGGAGGGGGTGCAGTTTCACCCGGAATCGATCATGACCCGGACGGGCGCCGATCTGCTGCGTAACTTCATGTCGCCGGATTATCCGGCTTCTGTTCCTGCATGGGTGGAGAAACGATGATAAAAGAGGCCATTGCCAGGGTGGTTGGCGGCGCAGATCTGAGCGAGGAGGAGATGCGTGCCGCCATGAATGCAATCATGAGCGGAGAGGCCACCGACGCCCAGATCGCGGCCCTGATCACCGCTCTGCGGATGAAGGGCGAGACCGTTGACGAGATCGTGGGCGCGGCAAGGGTGATGCGCGACAAGGCCGCAAAGGTCGAGGTGGAGACCGCGGACGGCGTCCTGGTGGACACCTGCGGCACCGGCGGCGACGGTTCCGGCACCTTCAACGTCTCCACCGCGGCCGCCTTTGTGGTTGCCGCGGCCGGAATACCGGTGGCCAAGCACGGCAACCGCTCGATCTCGAGCAAGTGCGGCAGCGCCGACGTGCTCGAGGCCCTGGGCGTGAACCTGAACCTTTCTCCCGAGGACATCGCCCGCTGCGTGCGCGAGGCCGGTATCGGCTTCATGTTCGCGCCGCTCATGCACGGGGCGATGAAGTACGCCATCGGCCCCCGCCGCGAGATCGGCATCCGCACCATCTTCAACGTCCTCGGCCCCCTGACCAACCCGGCCGGGGCCACGGTCCAGGTGATGGGCGTCTACTCCCCGGATCTGGTCGCGCCCATCGCCGAGGTACTGGGCCGTCTCGGCTCCCGCCGCGCGCTGGTGGTGTGGGGCGAGGGCGGCCTGGACGAGTTCACCATCACCGGCGAAACCAGGGTGGCGGAGTGGGACGGAGACGGCGTGCGCGAGTACACGGTCGCGCCCGAGGACGTCGGTCTTGCCCGCGCAGGCCTCGACGACATCCGCGGCAGGGATGACGCCGAAGCCGCGGCCGCCCAGCTGCGCGAGATCATCGGCGGCGCGGCCGGGCCGTGCCTCGACATGGTCTGCCTCAACGCCGGGGCCGCGATCATGGCCGCGGGCCGGGCCGCGACCCTGGCCGAAGGGGTGGAGATGGCGGGAAAACTGGTGCGGGAAGGCAAGGCCGCTGCAAGGCTCGACGCATTGGTCCGGGAGAGCAACCGCGCGGGCGGGCAGGACGGATGAACATCCTTGATCGTATCGTTGAGGTGAAGAAGGAGGAGGTCGCGCTCCTGCGGCGCGACGGCTGGGCCACGCCCGAGGAAGATCTCGCCCCCCGCCGTGATTTCCGCGCCCGGATCGAGGACGCGCCTTCCGGCATGGCGGTGATCTCCGAGATCAAGAAGGCGTCTCCGTCCAAGGGCCTCATCTGTGAAGACTTCGATCCCGAGGCAATCGCCGCCGATTACGAGCGGGGCGGGGCCAGGGCGGTTTCCGTGCTCACCGACGAGCGTTTCTTCCAGGGCAGCATAACCTTTCTTCCCGCGGTGCGGGCCGCAAGTTCGCTTCCGCTGCTGCGCAAGGATTTCATCATCCATCCCTGCCAGATAGAACAGGCCGCGGCCTGGGGAGCGGACGCGGTGCTGCTCATCGCCGCGATCCTCGACTCCGTCCAGCTCAGGGACTACCGCCAGATGGCGGCGGAGATGGGTCTTGCCGCCCTGGTCGAGGTCCATGACCGGCAGGAGATGGAGACGGCGCTCGCGAGCGGAGCCGGGATCATCGGCATCAACAACCGCAACCTGAGGGATTTCACCGTCAGCCTCGACACCACGGTGGAGCTTGCCGGGATGGCGGATGGAGAGGCGCTCATCGTCAGCGAGTCCGGCATCTTCACCCGCGACGACGTGCTCAGGGTCGCCGCGGCCGGAGCAAAGGCCGTGCTGGTGGGTGAGTCGCTCATGCGCGCGGACGACCGGGCCGCGGCCGTGGCCGCTCTCGCCGGATAGTTTTCTGTCCGGTGGCGTGGCCCCGGATAACAGCCCGTTGAAAACGAGCGCGAGCGCAGAATGAGGCAAGGAAAAATCCGGCGAAAAAGCGCAGTTTACCTGGAGTAAATGAGCATTTTGAGCCGGATTTTGACGCCGCATCATCAAGCGCAGTAGTTTTTCAACGGGCTGTTAACGCCTTTTCCTCGTTGAGACCTTTAGGAGAGAGCTTTCGCAAGATGAACGGCAGAACCAGGATCAAACTTTGCGGCATAACCGGCGCCCAGGCGGCGGCCGCGGCTGTGGAAGCCGGGGTCGACGGCCTCGGGTTCATTTTCGCGCCCCAGAGTCCCAGGAAGGTGGACGTGGAGGTGGCGCGGGAGATCGTTTCCACCCTGCCGCCATTTGTCGACGCGGTCGGGGTCTTTGTCAACGAGGATCCCAGCGTGGTAAAGGAGATTGCGCACTACTGCGGCCTGACCATGGTGCAGCTGCACGGCCGCGAGTCGGTGGAGTACTGCCGTGGTCTGGGACTGCGCATAGTAAAGACCTTCGCGGTCCACAACGGCAGCGACGCCGACCAGTTCGGGCCCTACGCGGAAGTGGCCCGCGCCTTTCTCCTCGACACCTATCACGAAAAAATGGCCGGCGGCAGCGGCAAGGTGTTCGACTGGAACCTGGTGGAGAAGTTCAACATCCCCGGTCCGGTGATCCTGGCCGGCGGCCTTTCGCCGGACAACGTCCACGAGGCCATCATGAGGGTGCGCCCCTTTGCCGTGGATGTCAATTCCGGGGTCGAGACCGAGCCGGGAGTGAAAGACCTGGAGCTGCTCCGCGCCTTTATCGCCGAGGTTCGCCGCGCCGACGCCGAACTTCACGGCTGACTCCGAAGCCGCTGATCAAGGTCAATAGTCCTGATAGGGAGGCATGTTGGTGGCCTTGGCCATCTCCCGCAGGGTGTCGAAATCGGCGTCCTCCGCCGGGCTGAAGCCATCCAGGCCGGCCCTGGCTAGCACCCTTACCCGTTCCCCTGCAAACTCCACCGTGTCCTCCGGGGTCAGCGACAGCAGCGCAGCCCTGAACCTCCGGGCAAGAGAGTCGTCCACCTTCTGGGTTACCGCGAAGTTGCAGTAGGGGATCAGGGGGCCTTTGGCCAGGATGCGGAAGTCTTCCCTTTTTATTTTCCCCTGCCTGTCCATCAGTTCGAAGTCGTAGTAGGGGAACGCGCCGGCATCGTATTTCCCGAAATAGACGCCGTATATCACCTTCTCGTGTTTGAACGCGCCGGTGGGGATGGTGGAGAAGGCCAGTT
>JALWTY010000220.1 GCA_026993265.1 Desulfobacterales bacterium | reverse complement strand
GGATCTCGGGGTTGATCAACACCAGGGGCTGGTCGCGGTCCTCGCTGATGTCGATCACGATGACGCGCCTGTGCACGTTCACCTGGGTGGCGGCCAGGCCGATGCCCGGGGCGGCGTACATGGTCTCGAACATGTCTTCGACCAGTCTTTTCAGGTCGGCGTCGAATTCGGTCACCGGCGCAGCGCGTTTGCGCAGCCGGGGATCGGGGAAATGGAGGATCTCGAGCCTGGCCATGTGTGCCTCGTCACAAATCCGGGCAAGGATGCGGATTTTCTTTCAACGCCCTGTCGATATTGCTAAAGTACCGCTCCCTGAGCGCGATAATAAGGATGTCGCGCCCGCTTTTCCACCCGGAAAAGGTCGGGGATTGGCCGGCATGTGCCGGCCACCGCTTTGCAAAGGGAATGCAGATGATCAGGAAATTGCTCGCCTTGCTGTTGGCCGCCTGGCTGGCCTGGCCGGTCTGGGCTGGGGACGTGGTGCTCAATCCGGACCATCCCGAACGCTACGTCGTGAAGAAGGGGGACACCCTCTGGGACATCTCCAAGCGTTTTCTCCGCGATCCCTGGCTGTGGCCGGAGATCTGGTACGTCAATCCCCAGATCGAGAATCCGCACCTGATCTATCCCGGTGACGTCCTCTACCTGACCTGGGTGGACGGCAAGCCGCAGCTCCGGCTGCAACGGGGCGGCCATCCGACCGTGAAGCTCTCGCCGCGGGTCCGCGTCGAGCCGATCCGGCAGGCCATCCCGGCCATTCCCGTCGACGCCATCCGGCAGTTCCTCACCCGGCCGCTGGTGGTGGACGAGGGGGACCTGATGCGGGCGGCCTATGTGGTGGCCTCGCCCGACGAGCACATCGTGACCGGCGCGGGGGACCGCATCTACGCCCGCGGCATCGATCCTGACCATGGGCGTTACGACCTCTTCGAGCCCGGGGATCCCTATGTCGACCCGGTCACCGGCGAGGTGCTGGGCTATGCGGCGGAGTTTCGCGGTTCGGCCAGCGTGGAGCGGTTCGGCGACCCGGCCACGTTGCGGCTGGAGCGCACCACCCGGGAGGTGGCCATCGGCGACCGGCTGCTGCCGCAGAACAGCGAGGAGCTCAGCACCAGTTTCTTCCCGCATGCGCCGAAGGGCGCGATCGAGGGCCAGATCATCTCGGTGATGGACGGCGTCTCCCAGATCGGCCAGTATCAGGTGGTGGTCGTCAACCGGGGCGCCCGGGAGGGGCTCGAACCCGGTCACGTGCTGCGTGTGCTGCAGGCGGGCGCGGAGATCGAGGACCCGGTGGCCGGCGGCAAGGTCCGGCTGCCGGACGAGGAGGCCGGCCTGCTGCTGGTGTTCCGGACCTTCGACAAGGTGAGCTTCGGGCTGGTGATGGAGGCCGTGCGCCCCATGCATGTGCAGGACAAGGTGGTCGCCCCCGAATGACCTGCGGCCGCGGGATGGTCCGAGGGGCCCGGTGACGCCGGGCCCTTCGCGTGCGAGAACACAGGGAAGCGGATGACCATGGAGGAGCTTGCCGCCTGGCTGCATCTGGCCCTGGCGCCGGGCATCGGTCCCCGCACGCTGCTGGAGGCCGCCGGCGAGGCGCCGGACGTCCCGGCCCTGGTGGCGGCGCCGCCGCCCGCCCTGCGCGCGGCCCTGGCGGCGGTCGATCCGGCGGCGGTGGAGGCCGCGCTGGCTTGGACCCGGGCCCCGCGACACCATCTGCTCCACTGGCTGCATCCCGATTACCCCCCGCTGTTGCGCGAGCTGCCCGACCCGCCGCTGGTGCTGTGGGTGATCGGGGACCCCGACCTGCTCTCCCTGCCGCAGGTGGCCATCGTGGGCAGCCGGCACCCGACCCGGGACGGCCTCCGCAACGCCCATGCCTTCGCCGCCCATCTGGCCGCGGCCGGGCTCATCGTCACCAGCGGGCTGGCCATGGGCATCGACGGCGCCGCCCATGCGGGCGCCCTCGAGTCCGGACGCACCCTGGCCGTCATGGGGACCGGCATCGATCGCATCTATCCGGCCCGCCACCGGGACCTGGCGCATCGCATCGTGGATACGGGGGGTGCCCTGGTCTCGGAATTTCCGCCCGGCACGCCGCCCAGGGGCAGGCATTTCCCGCGTCGCAACCGGATCATCAGCGGGCTCGCCCTGGGCACGCTGGTGGTGGAGGCGGCGTTGCGGTCCGGTTCCCTGATCACGGCCCGGCTGGCCGCCGAGCAGGGTCGGGAGGTGTTCGCCATCCCAGGGTCCATCCACAACCCGCTCGCGCGCGGCTGTCACCGCCTGATCCGGGAAGGCGCCAAGCTGGTCGAGACCGGGCAGGACATCGTCGAGGAGCTGGGCGCCCTGCTGGGCGGCCTGGCGCAGCCGGAGCGGGCGACGGCATCGGCGGCGGAAACGCCGACCGCAGGGCGGTCCGGGACGGCGGAGTTGACCGATGAGCAGAAGCAACTGCTTGAATTGATTGGGTATGATCCAATTTCCATCGACGAGCTGGTGGTATCGAGCGGATTGACGCCCGAGGCGCTTTCCTCCATGCTGCTCATCCTGGAACTGGAAGGGTGCGTGGTCGCGCACCCAGGCGGGCGCTATGCCCGCGCCTGAGAATCGAGGTGGTGAAGTGAAAGAAAGCATGCTCGACGTGCTGCTCTATCTGTTCGAGAACTACTACATGGACGAGGAGACGGAGCAGCGTCCCGACCGGCAGTCCCTGCAGGCTGAGCTGCTGGAAGCCGGTTTCGACCGCCAGGAGATCGACAAGTCCTTCGCCTGGCTCGACAGCCTCGCCCAGTATCGCCATGCCGGCATTCCCGCCCTGGAGACCGCGCAGGCGATCCGCGTCCATACACGGCTCGAGCGCGAGCGCCTGGACGTGGACGCCCGGGGCTTCCTGATGTTTCTCGAGCAGATCGGGATCCTGGGTCCGGCCACCCGGGAGCTCGTCCTGGACCGGGTGATGGCGCTCGACACCGGCGAGGTGGACCTGGAGCAGCTGAAGTGGATCATCCTCATGGTGCTGTTCAACCAGCCGGGTCAGGAGGCGGCCTACGCCTGGATGGAGGACCTGGTGTTCGAAGAGCCGGGCGCGCGGTTGCACTAGCCCGCCGGTTCACGTCCCGTGCCGGGGCCGATCCCGGCGTCCCTTTCGTGCCATTCGCGGAGCATCCCCGGAAAAAGACGACCGCATGAGCAAGCAACTCGTCATCGTGGAATCGCCGGCCAAGGCGAAGACCATCAAGAAGTACCTCGGACGCGGCTTCGAGGTCATGGCCTCCTATGGCCATGTGCGCGATCTCGTGCCCAAGAGCGGCGCGGTCGACCCCGACCGCGACTTCGCGATGAAGTACGAGATCATCGAGAAGAACGCCCGGCACGTGGACGCCATCGCCAGGGCGATGCGCAAGTCCGACACCCTGCTGCTCGCCACCGACCCGGACCGCGAGGGCGAGGCCATCTCCTGGCACCTCTCCGAGCTGCTGCGCGAACGGGGCGTGCTCGAGGACAAGGAGGTGCGGCGGGTGGTGTTCCA
>JALWTY010000219.1 GCA_026993265.1 Desulfobacterales bacterium | reverse complement strand
GCTTTCCTCTCGAAATTACGCTGTTTTTCAAACAGCGCAATTTCGCCGCCGCGTCCGGCGGCGGATGATGGACCCGTTGTTACGGGTCCATCAAAATTCACTGGCTGGCAGCCCGTTGAAAAACTGCCGGCCCGCTACGTTTCTCAACGGGCTGCCAAAGCCGCCACCCTTGACAGGGCCTCGTCCACCGTCATCCGACCGGCGGCAAGCAGTCCGGCCGCCACGGACGGATCGGCGAGCTGCGCTCCGGCCACCGCGTCCTCCACGGAAAAAGGCCCCACAGCAAGACGCCTGAGCGCCGCAAGATGGGCCAGACAACCGAGCTTCCTGCCGATGTCCTCGGCAAGAACCCTTATGTAAGTTCCCTTACCGCAGCGGACCCTTATTTGCAAGCGCGCGCCGGCAACCTCCACGATCTCGATGGCATGGATGGTCACCGGCCGGGGCTCCTTCTCCACCGTGACGCCCCGGCGGGCGTAATGGTAGAGGGGACGGCCCTTGTGTTTCACCGCGGCGTAGGCCGGAACCCGTTGCATGATCCTGCCGGTGAAGGAGGCCATGACCTCCTCGAGCGCGGCCCGGTCCGGCAGCGTCACCGGCCTTTCCGCCACCACCCGGCCTTCCGGGTCGCCGGTGTCGGTCTCCCGGCCCAGGGATAGATCGGCGAGATAGACCTTTTCCGTGGCCATGAGCCGGGATATCTCCCTGGTGGCCGGACGTCCGGCGCAGAGCACGAGCAACCCGGTGGCGAACGGGTCCAAGGTGCCGGCGTGGCCGACCTTTTTCATTCCCAGGGCACGCCGCACCCGCCTGACCACGTCGAACGAGGTCAGCCCCGCGGGCTTGTCAATCAGGTAAACGCCGGTAGCATCCTCCACCTCAACAGCCCGTTGAAAAACTACTGCACTTGATGATGCGGCGTCAAAATCCGGTTCAAAATATCCATTTTCCCTCATGCAGACCGCATTTTTTGCCCGGCGCGCGGTTCACCGCCTCCCGGGCAGTCAATCCCCGCCGCCGCACTCCGCGGCCATGAGCTCACGCAACCTGGCGAGGAGATCGGCCCGCACCTCGGCAAGCGATATGCTCGCACACTTGAAGCCCGCGGCGTTGCGGTGGCCGCCGCCGCCAAACAGGGCCGCCACCCGGGCCACGTCGCAGCGCTCCCCCTTGGAACGCAGGCTCACCGAAACCAGGTTCTCGTCGGTCTCCTTGAGGAAGGCCGCCACCCGCACGCTGGCCAGCGAGCGGGGATAGTTTATGAAGTTCTCGGTATCCGCGCCGCTGGTGCCGGTCTCGGCGAACATCTCCGCCGTGGCCCGGATCACCGCCACCCTGCCGCCCTCGTGCAGCTCCAGGGTGTCGAGCACCATCTTCAGAAGCCGCAGCCGGTTCTCGGTGTAATTGTCAAAGAGTTTTCCCGCAACCTCGGCCGGATCTATGCCCATATCGAGCAGGTCGGCCGCGATCCGCATGGTCCGGGACGAGGTCGAGCTGTACTTGAAGGCCCCGGTGTCGGAGACGATGGCGGCGTACAGACAGTAGGCCGCGTCCCGGGAAAGCTCCACCCCGAGCCTGCGGGCCAGCTCAAAGACCATCTCGCCGGTGGAGGAGCGTTCCGGCTCCACCCACTGCAGGTCGCCAAAGGGCTTGTTGCCGGCGTGATGGTCAATCATCAACGCCGGTTTCACCGCCAGAATGCGCTCCATCCTCCGGCCGAGCCGGTAACGGTCGCCGCAGTCGAGGGCGATGGCGCAGTCGAAACGGCTCACATCACCGGGATCATGGCCCAGTTCAGCGCTGCCGGGCAGAAAATCGTACAGGTGGGAAACCGGCTCCTCGGTGTAGAGGAAGGCCTCCCTGCCCATGGCCCGCAGGATTTCGCCCATGGCCAGCAACGAGCCCAGGGCGTCGCCGTCGGGATATATGTGGGTCGCGACCAGAAATGACGCTCCCTTCTCCACCGCGTCCACGATCTCGTCAGGAACCCTGGCCATCGCCGCCCCCGATCTCGGAGAGAATGCGCTCGAGCCGCAGGGCCTCGTCCACCCGGCCGTCGAAACGGAAGTTGAGCGCGGGCGTGTAGCGCAGGTTCATGACCCGGGCAAGATGAGAGCGGACAAAGCCCCGGGCCCGTTCGAGCCCGCGGCCCACCTCGGTCCGGCGCTCATCGTCGCAGGTATAATACACCCTGGCGGTCTTGAGGTCCGCGCTCATCACCACCTCGGTGACCCGGACCTCGGCGAGCCTGGGATCCCGCACCTCGCGCTGGAAGAAGAGGAGCAGCTCGTTCCTTATCGCGTCCGCCACCCTGGCCGGCCTTCTCCTGCCGCTCCGTTCGAGCCCCTCGGGCAGGACGAATCTCTTTCCTGTGCCGCGCGCAGCCATCCTACAGCTCTCCGGCAACCTCCTCGAGCACGAACACCTCGAAGATGTCGCCAGGCTTGATATCGTTGAAGTTCTCGAGGGTCATGCCGCACTCGTAGCCGGCCTGCACCTCTTTCACGTCGTCCTTGAACCGTTTCAGGGAGGATATGGCCCCGGTATGGACCACCACCCCGTCCCGGACCACCCGGACCTTGGCGTTGCGCTCCACCCGGCCTTCGGTCACGTAGCTGCCGGCAATGGTGCCCGCCTTGGGATGGTGGAATATCTGCCGCACCTCGACCCGGCCGATGACCTCCTCCTGGAAGGTGGGCTCGAGCAGCCCGGCCATGGCGTTGCGGATGTCGTCGAGGGCGTGGTAGATGACGTCGTAATAACGGATGTCCACGCCCTCGTTCTTGGCCATGTCCGCGGTCTTGCCGTCCGGCCGGACGTTGAAGCCGAAGATGAGGGCGTCGCTTGCGCTGGCGAGGAGCACGTCACTCTCGATAATCGCGCCGGTGCCCTGGTGGATGACCTTGACCCGGACCTCGTCGGTGCTGAGTTTCTCTATCGCCGAGCTGAAGGCCTCGAGGGTGCCCTGGGTGTCGGCGCGGAGCACCACCCGCAGCTCCTTGACCTCTTCTTCCTTGAGGCGGTCGAAGATGTTGTCGAGCGATACCTTGTTGCTCACCGCCAGCTCGGCCTCGCGGCTCTTCTGCTGCCGCTGGGCGCTGACGTTCCTGGCCATCTTCTCGTTGGGCACGACGATGAACTCGTCGCCGGCCCTGGGCACGCCGGAGAGCCCGTGGACCTCCACCGGCATGGAGGGCCCGGCCTCCTTGACCTTCTCGCCCTTGTCGTTGTTCATCGAGCGCACCCGGCCGTAATGCTCGCCGACCACGAAGGCGTCACCCACCTTGAGGGTTCCCTGGGTGACCAGCACCGTGGCCACCGGGCCGCGGCCCTTGTGGAGCTGGGCCTCTACCACCCAGCCCCTGGCCCGGCGGCCGGGATCGGCCTTGAGTTCGAGCATCTCGGCCTGGAGCAGGATCTGCTCCACCAGCTCGTCGATACCGATATTCTTCTTGGCGCTGGTCTCGCAGAAGATGGTATCTCCGCCCCACTCCTCAGGTGTGAGATCGTATTCGGCCAGCTCGCTCTTGATC
>JALWTY010000218.1 GCA_026993265.1 Desulfobacterales bacterium | reverse complement strand
ACTTCTGGCTTCTGAAACCTAAAAATCCTCGAACTCGCCGCCTTCGTCCTCGTCAAAAGGGATCAACTTTTCCGGGGCGGGTTCGGCCTTCTTCGGTTCCGCCGCCTTTGGGGCGGGCTTGGGCCTGGCCGGGGCGCTCTTTTGCGGCGCTGCCTCAGGGGCCGCCGTCTCGGGGCGGGATGGCTGCTTGCGGGACGCGTCCCCGCCCTCCACCAGGATCTCGAGCTCGCGGACGAACTCCATCATCTGGGCCGACTGGGCCGAGAGCTGTTCGCTCGCGGCCGCGGACTCCTCGGCGTTGGAGGCGTTCTGCTGGGTGACCTCGTCGATCTGGCTCACCGCCTTGTTGATCTGGGCTATACCCTGGTCCTGCTCGAGGGAGGCGGTGGCGATCTCGTTTACGAGCTGGCCGACCTTGCCGGTCTGCTCGGTCACCTTGGCGAACGAGGCGCTGGTGCGCTCGGCGATCTCGCTGCCGCGGGTGACCTTGGCCAGGGTCATCTCGATAAGCTCTGAGGTGTTGCTCGCCGCCTCGGTGGAACGCATGGCCAGGCTCCTTACCTCGTCGGCCACCACCGCGAACCCGGCCCCGGCCTCGCCGGCCCGGGCCGCCTCCACCGCCGCGTTCAGGGCGAGCAGGTTGGTCTGGAAGGCGATCTCGTCGATGGTCTTGATTATCTTCGAGGTCTCCTCGCTGGCCCGGCTGATTTCTTCCATGGCCTTGGTCATCTCGGTCATGGCCGTCTCGGCCTCATTTATAATGACGCCCGCCTCCTGCATGAGGTTGTCGGCCTGGCGGGCGTTGTCCGCGTTCTGGCGGGTCATGGAACTCATCTCCTCGAGCGAGGACGAGGTCTCCTCGAGGCTCGCCGCCTGTTCGGCCGCGCCCTCGGCGAGCGACTGGCTCGATGCCGCCACCTGGCCCGCGGCCGCGTTCACCTGCTGGGCGCCGCTGCCGATGCTGGCGGCGATGGCGCGCACCGGCCGGCTGATGGATCGGCTGATGAGCCAGGCCATGAGGAGCCCGGCGAGGATGGCGACGAGCCCGATGACCATGTTCATGGTCTTGAGGAAGCGGGTCTGCCTCATGGTCTCCTTGGTCACCTTGCGGCCCTCGGCGATGGCCCGGTCGCTCATCTCTATGAGGGCGGGCTCGAGCTTGTGGGCCGCGCCGCGGAGTTTTTCGATGCTGGCCGCGATCTCGCCGTCGATGCGGACCAGCTCGTTGAAGCCGGCTTTGTAGGCGGCGAGCTTGGGCCCGGCGATCCCGGAAAGACCCAACTGCCTGATTATCCCTTCCAGCCTGGTGATGGTGCTGTGGGTCTTGTCCACGTATTTGCGCTTCCCGCGGATTATGTAATCCTTTTCATGGCGCCGCAGCATGAGCAGGGTGTCCAGGGCGCTTTCCGCGTTGCGCTCCTCGATGATGGCCTCGAGTTCGTGCACCGCCTTGCGGAACTTGCCGCGCAGGCCGTCGTTTTCGGATAGCCCCTTTTCCTGCCAGAGCTCGACCACCCTGGAGAAATTCTTCTCGTAGGCGTCCACCAGGGGCATGAGTTTTTTTATCTCCTCCACCCCGGCCCGGTCACCGGTCTTGGTTCTTATCTTGATGATTCCCTCGAGGTCGTCGCGGAGCATGGCCAGGGACTCGGCCATCTTTTTCTTGTACTTGAGGTCGTGGCGCAGGAGGAAATCCTTCTCGTTGCGCCGGCATTCGAGCAGGGAGGAGGAGGCGTCGGCGGCCAGGTCGTTGGTGGCGAGGTACACCTTTTCCATGGTGTTGTTGGCAGCCTCGATGTGGTCGATTGTGTAGTTGGACACCACGATGATGACCACGAGCAGGCCGAGCACGAGGGCGAAGCCGCCGCCGATGCGGTGGGACAGTTTCAGTTTCTTCATGATCTTCTCCCCATCTGTGTTCCTGTTTGCTGTCGTGTGACCGTTTCCGGAGGCATCCATTCTTGCGGGGCGCCACCGGCGAATCAGCCCTGCCGCCCGCGCCGGCCCCGCAGTTTTCTGGGAGATGGAACTGTCAGGATGTGACCGGAAAGCCCTGATGGGAAAAATTATAGGTGTAAAGAAAAGGTGCGGTCAAAAAAATTCGGCTGCAGGCCCGCTATTTTCCTTTTTTTCTCTCGCCTGCGGGAATGGTGATGATGATCTCGTTTCTGCGCACAAGGCCGTATTCCTGCCGGGCCACATCCTCGAAGCAGGGCTTGTCGCCTTTCAGGCAGTCGGCCTTTTCGCGCAGTTTCCGGTTCTCTTCCTCAAGTTTTTCTATTTTTCTGGCAAGGTCGCGGTTTTCCTGTTCAATTTTCCGCAGTCTGAGCCAGCCGTAGGGAGAAAAGATCAGCCAGAGTATGGAAGCGGCCGCGAGAGCGGCGCTGATGGCGATGATTCTCTTTGTATCGGTTCCGCGCATGTTTCAGGATGGTGGAGGGTGGAGATGTTGGGGCCTGCCGGTTGCGACGTCAATGGTACAGCAAGTTTGCATTATTGCCCAGCGCAAGGAGGATAAACCATGAAAACCCTGATGATAAGCGCGTGCCTCCTCGGGGTCTCCTGCCGTTACGACGGCGCGGCGAAACCGGTGGATGAATGCATGCGTCTTGCGGAAGAGGCCTTTCTCGTTCCTTTCTGTCCGGAACAGCTCGGCGGCCTGCCCACGCCCAGGCCCGCGGCCGGGATACGCGGCGGCGATGGCGCGGACGTGCTTGCGGGCCGGGCCGGGGTTTTCAGGATAGAGGACGGCGCTGACGTCACCCGCGCCTTTGTCCGCGGGGCTGAAGAAGCCTTGCGGATAGCGGAGACTGTTGGCGCTGACGGGTTTGTTTTGAAGGGCGGCAGCCCGTCCTGCGGCTGGGGCCGGGTCAGGGGCGTCTGCGCGGCCCTTGCCGCTGCCAGGGGATACGAAATCAGGGAATACGCATGAGCTTCAGCACGAAGAGTCCGGCCTCGTAGAGAAGGTAGAGGGGGCCGGCCATGAGCATCATGTTGAACACGTCCGGGGTGGGGGTGAGAACGGCCGCGGCAATGCTGATCAGCAGCACGGCGTAGCGCCGGTTCCTGGCGAACGCGGCCCGGCTTGTGAGGCCGGTCTTGCCGCAGAAGACCATGAACACCGGCAGCTCGAAGATGAGCCCGAAACCGAGGATGAACAGGGCGGTGAAGTTGACGAACCTGGAGATGGAGATCATCGGTTTCAGAAGATCGGTCTGAAAGCCGAGCAGGAACTCGACGCCGTAGGGAAGGGTGAGCAGGTAGCAGAAGGCGGTTCCGCAGTAGAAGAGCAGGGAGGCCAGTGTTATGAAAACCGCCACCTGGACGCGGGAAAGGCCGAACACCGCGGCCGCGGCCCGGATGATTGCGCCGCATATGAAGGGCATGCCCAGGAAGATGGCGGCGAACAGGGCCAGTTTCGCGTGGGCCAGGAAGGGTTCGGACACTTGGTAGAAGGCGAGTTTCTGGTCCAGGTGGCCGCTGAGCATATCCAGCAGGAAGGGGGACGCGAACATGAGCGCGGCCGCGGTGTTCGGC
>JALWTY010000217.1 GCA_026993265.1 Desulfobacterales bacterium | reverse complement strand
AGCGAAAAACCGTGGTCGCGCTCGGCCGGGTGGACATCGCCATAGTCCGCCCCGGCAAGGGAGTCATGAAGCGGGTCGCCCTGCGCAAGAAGGCAACCTCGGTCGCCTACGACCGGGAAAACAACCTAATCTGGCTGATAGACGGCGAAAAGGGCGGCGCGTTCGCGGTCAGCGGCGATGAGTTTTCCCTTCAGAAAGAGATCGAGGCCGTGGGCAACTCTCCCCACAAGGCCCGCAAGTTCCCCGGCAGAAACGAGCTCTGGGTGGCCGAGGGCAACGAGTTCATGAACGGAGAGCCTTATGGCGTGGGCTACGCCAAGAGCACCGTGGCCATGCCGGGCGGGATAAACGTTGTGGATATCGCAAGCGGCAAACAGACCGACTTCATCATGGTCGGCGGCAACGTGGCCGACCTGTGGATCTCGCCCGGCGGCGACAGGATGTTCGCCGCGGCCAGCCAGTACAACGAGTATCTCGAGGCGTCGGTGTCTTTGATAGACCCGGTCCAGAGAAGGGTGCGGGCCGAGTTCCGCCTCTGCCTGTTCTGCCACGAGGAACGCAACGTCGAACCGGAAAGCGGCCGCGCCCTGGTGAGCGCGCTGGCCGTGGTCGACCGCAACTTCAAACGGGAACAAAGCGGCAAATGAAAAAGCTCGCCATATACGCGGCGGCCTTCCTCCTCTGCGCGGCCACGGCCAAGGCGGCTGTCGCGCCATGGGAGATAGACTCCCTCATGGGGAAACCGGCCCCGGCCTTCACCGTCCGGGACCTCGCGGGCGAACGCCACAGCACCGCCGACTACCGGGGCAAGGTCGTGCTCATCAACGTCTGGGCCACCTGGTGCCCTCCCTGCCGCGAGGAGATGAAACCGCTGCGGGAGCTGTATCTGCGATACCACGACAGGGGGTTCACCATCCTGGCCGTGAGCGTGGACAAAAAACCGAAAGCGGTCAGGGCCTTTGTCAAAAAACTGCCCCTGCCCTTTCCGGTGCTCTCCGATCCTGACGGCGACGTCGCCTCGCTCTACCGGGTGTTCGCCTATCCGACCTCATTCATAGTCGGAAGGGACGGCCGAATCGTCGATATCATCACCGGCGCGCGGGATTGGCTCGATCCCGGGTTTACCGCGGAGCTGGAAAAGCTGCTTGCCGGCCGGCCGGAAAAGCAGCCGGCGACGAAGAGAAGCCGGGCAGGCCTATCAACCGCTCAACGGAACACGACGAAAGGGAAGGAACAATGAAAAAACGCAATATCCTGATCCTGGCCGCAGCCGCGGTCATCATCGCCGCCATCGGCGCAAGGCAGGAAACCGTGGGCAGCGGTGAAATCGGCCTGCGCACCTCCATAATCGGCGGCAGCAAGGTGTTCCATCCCGGCGACAAGGTTCTGGTCTTTCCCGGAATAGCCAGGCTCGTCCGCTTCTCGAACCGGCCGGTGAGCGTGCTGCTCACCGATGAGGACGCCATCACGGTAAGGAACGGCGGCGCGCTCCGGATAGTGGAGGCGGCCGTCCGCTACCGACTGGCCGATCCGGCCCTGCTGGTGAAAAGATTCGGGCAGGATCCGCCCGAGAAGAAGATAGCCGCGGAAATAAAAAGAATTCTCGGCCGCGAACTCGAAACCGCGGCCGCGACCGCGGACGGGTTCATGTCCACGGTTCAGGACCGGGTGCTCATGACCGCCCGCCTCCTTGAAACCTTGTCCAACGACCTCGCGCCAATGGGGCTGGCCCCCCTCAACCTGGACCTGCGCCTGCGCGAAGACGAAAAAAAACCGGCCTGAGAGAGAAACCCCAGGCCGGTTCTTCTTTCGTCCAACGCTTAGCAGCCCGTTGAAAAACTACTGCGCTTGACGATGCGGCGTCAAAATCCGGCTCAAAATGCTCATTTACCCTATGTAAACTGCGCTTTTTCGCCGGATTTTTCCTTGCCTCGTCTGCGCTCGCTACGTTTTTCAACGGGCTGTTAAAAATTACCAGTTCTTCGAGAGCTTGGCCTTGGTGGTGGGAACCGAGGCTCCGGTGGGCGACTCCGCGGTTGAAACCCATATGGAATAATTCCCGGAGCTGATGGTCAGGCCGGAAGCAGTCCAACCGTCGGGCAGTTCCTCCATGGCATTCACCAGGGATGCGGCATCGGTAATCGCCGTGGTCTTGCTCGGAGAGAAGAGCCTTGCGGCAAAGTTGACCGCAGTGGCGGCGTTGGCCGCGCCATAAACCCCGTCGGCTGCGGCCTCGGCCGCTTCGGTCCGCAGATCCTGATACTTTGGCACCGCCACCGCCGCAAGCAGGCCGAGGATGACGATCACCATGATGAGTTCGATAAGGGTAAAACCTTGCTCGTTCCGTAACATATCCACCTCCATCAGGTTGAAAACCAGCAAAGGCCGCACCGGCCTGACCTCATAAATCCCGCATCAATTGAAGCAGCATCCGGCCCGTGCCCGAACGCCCACGGATCTCGGATAGATTCTATCACACAACCATGGGCCGGGATCAACACTCCGGAGAAAAAGTTTTTTTCCTCCGGCGCCGGTGTTATAGTACACACCTATCAAGATCAATAACAAAATGCTATTCCTTGGCGTCTTCCATGGATCTTCACCACCTGAGAATATTCGCAACCGTTTACAGCTGCGGCAGCTTCACCGGCGCGTCCAACAAGCTGTCCATAAGCCAGCCGACCATCAGCGAACACATCAAGAACCTGGAGCGGGAGCTGGGGTTCCCCCTCTTCGACCGTCTCGGCCGTTCCATCCGGCCCACGGCCGAGGCCGAGATCCTCTTTCCCAGGGCGCTCAAGATCATCGACGATATCGAATCCCTGAAGAACGATCTGCACCAGGAGGGCAGCCCCCTTGCCGGAGAGCTGGTCATCGGCGCAAGCACCATCCCCGGCGCCTACATCATCCCGAAACTCGCCGCAGCCTTCAAGGACGCCAACCCACGGGTCAGGTTCACGGTCCTGATCCACGATTCCGGCCAGATATGCCGGATGGTCAAAAACCATGAACTGGTCATCGGCATAGTCGGGGCCGAGATAACGAACGAGAACCTGGAATACTCCCCCCTGTTCAGGGATGAAATGATCCTGGTCGCTCCCGGGAACGGCGAATATCCCGACCGGATCACCATCCGGGAAATGCTCGATCTGCCGTTCATCTGCCGGGAGGAAGATTCCGGCACCCGGAAAAGCGTGGCCAGTATCCTCGCAGGCCACGGCATCGGCCTCGAGCAGATAAACGCCGTCGCCACCCTGGGCTCAAGCTCCGCGGTCAAGGAAGCGGTCAAGGCCGGGCTCGGGTGCTCAATCCTTTCCAGGCGCGCGGCCGAGGACGACATAACCTCAGGCGCAATCAAGGCGGTAACGGTCGAAGGAGTCGACCTGGTGCGCGACTTCCATCTGGTCACCCACCGCAAACGCACCATGCCCAGGCTGTACCAGGAGTTCATCCGCCACATGCGCGACGCCGAAGACAACAGACATAAATAACAAGGCAAAAAACGAAAAATTTCGTTTCTCACCATAGCGCCTTGCCCCCGTCCCCATGCCATCCCAACCC
>JALWTY010000216.1 GCA_026993265.1 Desulfobacterales bacterium | reverse complement strand
GAACCCGGAGAGCGCGCCGCCTGCGGCCGCGGCCGCAGGCGGCGCGCTCTCCGGGCTCCCCGCCGGGCTGTTCGGAGTGGGGGGCGCGGTGCGGGCCGCCTTTCTCTCCGGCTTCGGCCTCTCGCCCGAGGCATACCTCTTCACCTCCGGCGCCATCGCCCTGTGTATCGACTTAAGCCGGGTGTCGCGCTATTTCTGGCTCTGGAGCGAAAGCGGCGCAGGACTTATCCTGCCGCTCGCCGCCGCGGTCCCGGCCTCGCTCGCCGGGTCGATGCTGGCGAAGAGACTCGTCAGCCGCATGCCCGGGGAGCGCTTCCGGGTAATGGTCGCCGTCGTCATCGCCCTGGCCGCGCTGGCGCTCCTTACCGTCTCGTAAAAAGTCCGCTTTTACGGCCTTTTTACGAGACGGAAGGCAAAAGTCAAAAGTAAAAAGGCAAAAGTATCGGCAGGTTACGGATCGGATATCTTTGTCCTGCAGGCAGGGGAAGAGCCCCGGCCGCCTCACCGCACGAGGGAGGCCAGGACGGCGAGGTTTTCCCGGTCTTCGGCCAGGTCGCGGCCCTTGGGGGTCTCCAGCACCATGGGCAGGTGGGCCAGACGGGGATCGTTCACCAGGAGCCCGAACCCGGCAAGGCCGATCCGGCCGCGGCCGATGTGCTGATGGCGGTCGACGCGGCTGCCGCAACCGCCCTTCGAGTCGTTCAGGTGGATGAACTTCAGCCGGGAAAGCCCTATCACCCGCTCGAACTCCTCCATGGTCCGTTCATATCCCTCCGGCGTTGAGATGTCGTAGCCCGCGGCAAAGACATGACAGGTGTCAAAACAGACGCCGAACCGTTCCGGAAAGCGGCTGCGGCCGATGATCTCCGCGAGCTCGGCAAAGGTGGCGCCGATGCTGGTGCCCTGGCCGGCGGTGGTCTCGAGCAGGATCATGACCCCGCCGGGGCCGTCGGCCAGGACCCGGTCGAGCCCGGCCGCGATCCGGGCGATGCCCATTTCCACGCCGTCTCCGAGGTGGGAGCCGGGGTGCATGACCAGGTATTCTATGCCCAGTTTCCGGCAACGCTCGAGCTCCGCGGCCAGGGCCGCGGCCGATTTCTCCGCCACATCCTCTTTTGGCGAGGCCAGGTTTATCAGGTAGGAATCGTGGGAGGCCACCGCCACATCCCCGGCGGCGCGCCAACGCTCGCGGAACCCCGCAGCCTCCCCGCCGCTTATCTCCCTCGGCCGCCACTGCCGCTGGCTGGCGGTGAATATCTGCATGGCCGCCCCGCCGATCTCCCCGAGACGGTCAAAGGCGCGGTCAAGGCCGCCGGCTGTGGACATATGGGCGCCAAAGAGCGGCATCTTCTCCTCCGATCAGCAGGGTGCGGCCCGCGCACCATTTCATAACCCCCCTAATCCACCCGGCCGATCTCCTCGAGCGGGGTCTCGGCCTCGCGGTTGACCTCCTCGAGGATCGAGGCCGGGTCGTTCAGGAAGCGGTCGGCCCGGTGACGGGGGTCGAAGAACTCGGGGTTGTAGCCCTGGATGAGGTTGAGGTGTTCCCAGCGGGTCAGGTAGTACTCGATCATGTCCGGCAGCTTGGTGTAGACCGTCACCTCAGGGTTTGGCTCGACGTAGCTCGAGGCCGCGAGCCGGGCCGTGCTCAGGGTCTGGCTGCGGTAGAAACGATCGAGGAACATCAGCTCCCCCGGCATCCGCGCCTCGATGCCGATGCGGTTCATGGCCCGGACCAGGAGCTCGAGGCAATTCTTGCCGAAACGGGCCACCGGCAGGGGCAGGTAGATCTCCCTGGGCACCGAGAGCTCGAGGTAGGCGCGGATGGTCTGGACCAGGTTCGCCAGCTCCACCGGCTCGGGATCGACGAAGTTGATGGTCGCGCCGGCGAACTCCTCCCGGTGGTTTATGAGGTGGTGGACGAAGCCGGGAACCTTCTTGGCGTGGGTGTAGGAGTGCATCACCCCGCGGCGGGTGAGCATCACCGGCATGGAGCGGTTGGCCACCGCGTAGAAGAGGCGGTGGAACCCCTGGATCTTGTGGTCGTGCTTGCCGTAGACCACCCCGAGGCGGACGACGGTGTAGTCGAGGCCGCGGGTGGCGCGCATGTGGGCCAGGGTCATCTCGGCCATGAGCTTGCTCTTGGCGTAGTTTGGCAGGTCGGGCGATAGCGGCAGGGTGTCCTCTTCTTTCAGGTCGAGGCCGTCGGGCATGGTGGCGGCCGAGCTTATGTGGATGTAGGGGATGCCCAGGGCGAGCGCGGCCCGGGCCAGATAGACGGTGCCCAGGTAGTTGACCTCGAAGGCGAGCTGGGGGTCGGCGTTGATGGCGGCGATGGCCGAGTTGACGATGAAGTCGGGCCGGAAACGGTCGAAATAGGCAATGATGTCGCCGGGCTCGCGCAGGGAGAGTTTCTTGCTGTTCGGGGCCAGGACCTCGATCTCGTCCCCGGCCCTGGTCTTGAAGTAGTGAACAATGCCGCCGCCGATGAGGCCGGAGCCGCCGAGGACCACTCCCAGGCGTTTTTCCCTGATATCGGTTCTGGTGTGCATCTGTCTCCCCGGGCGTGTATTATGCGGTTTTCCGACGGGCCGGCAAGGGGCCGATGCCACCATAAAAAAACCAGCATCACTCAAGGTCAAGGCAAAACTGCCGGAGACGGTCCAAAGAAATGGCGGTATACAAGAAAAAAGACCTCAAAAAACTCCTGGACGCGGCCGCGGCAGGCTCGCCTGCCAGCCTGTACGTCTTCACCGGCGAGCGCAGCCTCTGCCTCGACGCGGTTGACGGGCTGCTCTCGCGCATCTTTCCGGATGCGGGGGAAGGAGCTCAGGCCGTGCGGCGGATAGAAGGGGAACAGGAAAACCTGCGCGAGATCATGGGGCATCTGCGCACGGTCTCCATGTTTTCTTCCCGCAGCGTGGTCCTGGTGGACGACACCGGCCTGTTCAGGAGCAAAAAGGTGGCGGACCGTACCTGGGAAAGGGCGGCGGAGGCGCTCGCGGCCGGAGACGAGGGCCGGGCCCGCGGAGCCGTGCTCGGCATGCTCGCCGCCGCCGGAGTCGAACCCGGCGAACTCGGCGAGCTGGACGACAAAAGATGGCAGGACTGCTTCGGGTTCCCCCGGCCCGACGATGAAACCGTGGCCGCGGCGGCAAGGCTCGTGGCCGGAGCCACGTTGCCGGAAAAAGGGGGAGACGGCGCGGACGAACTCGCCGCCTGGGCGGAATCGGAAAACCGGGGCGGGAACATCCTCATCCTCATCGCCCCGGAAATCGACCGCCGCACGGGGGCGTACAAAAAGATCAGCAAACACGCGGCCGTGGTCGATCTCAAGGTGGACACCGGCGCAAGCCGGGCCGCGCAGGAGAGCCGCGCCGCCATCCTCAAGGAGTGTCTGCGCCGGGCCCTGGACGCAACCGGCAAGAGGATGGGGCCGGCGGCGGAAAGACTGCTCCTCGACCGGGTCGGCTTTCATCCCGAGGCGGTGAGGACCGAGGTGGAAAAACTCGCCCTTACCGATCCCGCCGCCGACGAGATAAGCCTCGAAAGCGTGCGGGATC
>JALWTY010000215.1 GCA_026993265.1 Desulfobacterales bacterium | reverse complement strand
GTTTCACCGCCTCGGCGAGAAGCGGCGAGGTGCGGCCGAGTCCGTCCGCGTCCGCGTTCAGGAGCACGTCGAACTCGGAGCCGAAGCGGGCCACGAGCTTTGCGTACAGTTCCGTTACCTTCTTGGTGGCCGGGCCGCAGGCGAGGATCTCGCCCAGCACCTCGGCAAGGGGGATGAGGTAATGGACCGCGGGCGCCTTCTCCGGCCACACGGGCGTTTTGCGGTCGGCCAGTTCAAAGACCCGCGAGAGCACGCCCACGGTCAGGGGACGGCCGCAGACCGGGCAGCGGCCGCCGAGATCCGCGGTTTCGGCGGGCTCGAGGCTGACGCCGCATTTGCGGTGGCCGTCGAGGTGGTACTTGCCTTCTTCCGGGAAGAACTCGATGGTTCCGGCCATGCCCAGAGCCGGATCGGCGAGCGCCGCCCGGATGGCGTGGAAGTCGAGGGCGCAGGAGAAGAGGTTGGCCTCGCGGCCGAGACGGGAGGGGGAATGGCAGTCGGAGTTGGATATCAGGGTGTAGCGGTCCAGGGCCGACACCATCCGGTTCATCTCCGGGTCGGATGAAAGGCCGGTCTCGAGCGCGAAGATATGGGAAGAGAGGTCGCCGAAACAGTCTTCCAGCCGGTCGAAGCCGGATTTGGAGCCAAAGAGTGAGAACCACGGGGTCCAGATGTGGGCCGGCACCAGGAAGCCGTGCTCGCTCTCCTCGAGCACGATCTCGAGCAGGTCGCGGGCGTCGAGCCCGAGGATGGGGCGGCCGTCGCTCTCGATGTTGCCGATGGCCGAAAGCCTTGCCGAGATGCGGTCTGCGTCGTCAAGGCCTGGGACGTAGACGAGGTTGTGGATTTTGCGGACCCGGCCGTTCTTCTTGTAGATGGAGCTTATCTCGGCCGAGAGCATGAAACGCACCGGCGCGGCCTTCGATGGCAGGCCGGGGAGCGGCGGTTCGTCCGGATCTTCTTTCAGGCGGTAGAGGCCGGGCTCGGCCTCCACCAGGTTCTCGCGGAGATGGGCCCGCCATGCCGGATGGGTGAAGTCGCCGGTAGCGACCAGGTTTATGCCCTTGACCCCGGCCCAGGCGGCAAGGCCGGGCAGGTCGCTCTTCTTGCTCGTGGCCCGGGACCAGGGCGAATGGATGTGAAGGTCGGCGATGAACATGTTAACGGTTTACGGTTCGCGGTTTACGGTTTACGGTTACAGCCCTTGCCGCAACCGTAAACCGGCAACCGTAAACTGTAAACCGCTATCATGGATCCAGAGTATTATATGAAGCTTGCCCTCGAGGCGGCAAAGGCCGCGGCGGCGCGGGGAGAGGTGCCGGTGGGCGCGGCCCTGGTCGGGCCGGACGGAACCCTGCTCGCAGTGGACGGCAACCGTTCCCTGGAGACGAACGATCCCACCGCCCATGCCGAGATAAACGTGATCCGCCGCGCCGCTTTGGCCCTTGGCAATTATCGCTTGACAGGGTCAAGCCTCTATGTAACCTTGGAACCCTGCGCCATGTGCGCCGGTGCCTTGGTAACTGCCCGGATTGACAGGCTTTTTTACGGCGCGGCCGACCCGAAGGCCGGCGCGGTCGAGACACTTTACCGCATCGCCTCCGACCCGCGCCTCAATCATCGCGCCGAGGTCACTGGCGGAATCATGGCCGGGGAAGCGGCCAGCCTGCTGAAGGAGTTTTTCCGGGCCAGGCGTTAATGCGGAGAGGTACCGAAGTGGTCGTAACGGGCCCGACTCGAAATCGGGTTGTCGGTTGATAGCCGGCACGTGGGTTCGAATCCCACCCTCTCCGCCATTTTTGCCCCGCAGGCACCCGTCCTGCGGTCGTTCAGAACATCCGGCATAGGTGCTACTATAGCCGGCCGTTCTGAACGACCACACTACGGGCGCCCGCGGGGCAAAAATTTGAGTTGTTTGTTGCGGGATCTCCCTGGGTTTCGGGAAACATCTTGGCAGACCGGAAAAATCTGCTATTATTTCCGCTTCACGGAGTCCGGGACCAGGGATATCTGTCCCCTGTCCCCTGACTTCTGACTCCTGAAAAGGAGAGGTGTCCGAGTGGCCGAAGGAGCACGCTTGGAAAGCGTGTGTACGGAAACGTACCGAGGGTTCGAATCCCTCCCTCTCCGCCAGAAATAACAGTGACCCTGAACGTCGCTTGCGGGTTCAACCCTTTGCCGGGTCCTGCACGACGGAGCTCGCGAACCCCGCCAGGTCCGGAAGGAAGCAACGGTAGCGATGTCTCCGGGCGTTGCAGTCAACCCGGCATTTTTTTGTTCATCGTAAGTTTCCGGGGAACGCGGCGCGGATTTCAAGGAAGAAGCAAGCCCCGTCCCGGAAACCATCTGCGCCCCGTCTCTCCCCCAAACACCTGTCCCCCTAATCCTTGCCTTTTCCCCCTTAACTTTTTAATCTGCCCCGCATGTCATATCTTGTCCTGGCTCGCAAATACCGGCCCCAGACCTTTGCCGAGGTGGTGGGGCAGAAGGGCGTGGTCCGCATCCTGAAGAACGCGGTCGCCACCGGCAGGGTTCCCCATGCCATGCTCTTTTCCGGGGTTCGCGGCGTGGGCAAGACCACCCTGGCCCGGATCATGGCCAAGGCGATCAACTGCGAGGCCGAACCGGCCAAGGCGCCCTGCAACCAGTGCGCCTCCTGCAGCGAGATCACCCGCGGCAGCGCCGTTGACATTAAGGAGATCGACGGCGCTTCCAACCGCGGCATCCAGGAGATCCGCGACCTGCAGGAAGACCTGCGCTTCATGCCCAGCCGGGCCCGTTACAAGGTGGTGATAATCGACGAGGTCCACATGCTCACCGAGCAGGCCTTCAACGCCTTGCTGAAGACCCTGGAGGAGCCTCCGCCGCACGTGGTCTTCATGTTCGCCACCACCGAGGTCCACAAGATCCCGGTGACCATCCTTTCCCGCTGCCAGCGTTTCGAGCTGCGCCGGGTGGGGATGGAGGAGCTGGTGGACGCCTTTGCCGCCATTGCGCAAAAGGAAGGGGTGGAGATAAGCCGGAGCGGGCTCGAGATGGTCGCGCGCGAGGCCCGCGGCAGCGTCCGCGACGGGCTCAGTCTGCTCGACCAGCTCTTTTCCCTGGCCGGCGAATCGGTAAGCGACGACGATATCCGCGAGGTCCTCGGGCTGGTCAACCAGGCCGCGCTCGCGGACCTGGCCCGGGCCCTGATCGCCTCCGACCTTGCCGCGTGCCTCGCCATCGTTGACCGCTGCATGAGCGGCGGAGTCGATGTGCGCAGGCTGCATTCCGATCTGCTCGACTATTTCCGCTCCCTTGTGGTCTGCCGGACGGTTAGTGAGCCGGGAGCGCTTCTTGCCGTAAGCGACGGCGAACTCGCCGTCATGCGGGAGATGGTTTCCGGCGCGGAACTCGAGACCATAGCCTCGGTTTTCGACATCCTCCTGAAAGGGGCCGAGGAGCTGAAGTTCGCCCACCGGCCGCGGCTGGTGTTCGAGATGATAATGCTCCGGGCCACCCAGGCCGCGAACGTGGCCGGGGTGGACGAGATCCTCGCCCGGCTCGACGCCGTTGCTTCCGGAGGCAGGATTTCCGTTCCTGTTTCCGCGGAAGACGCGCGGCCCGGACCCGGCAGCCCCCC
>JALWTY010000214.1 GCA_026993265.1 Desulfobacterales bacterium | reverse complement strand
GCCCTGATCGGCATCATCGCCTCGGTGGTCGGTTATCTCATCCTCACCAGAAACACCGTACACCCGATAAAGAACCTGGCCGCCGCCACCCGGCAGGTGGCCGACGGCGACCTCTCCGTCCGCCTCGATTCACGCTCCACCACCGAGATAGGCGAACTGTACGACTCCTTCAACATCATGACCCAGCGGCTCGAGGATCACGAAAGGCGAATGGAGGAGTTCAACCGCGCCCTCGAGCAGAAGGTGGAGGAGCGGACCGCTGAGCTGAAAAACGCCCAGGCCGAGCTTCTGCGGATGGAGAAAATCGCCACCCTCGGCCAGGTGGCCTCGATGGTCAACCACGAGATAAAGACCCCGCTGAACGCCCTCTATCTGAATCTCCAGCTCCTGAACCGCCAGTTTTCGAAAATAAACTGGAACGACGACTCCGACCGCAAGCGGCTCGAATCAATGACCGCGGTGCTGGACGGCGAGATCATGCGGATAAGCGAGCTGCTCGAGGAGTTCGTCCAGTACGCCAGGTTTGCGCCGCCGAACTTCGCGGCCGTCGATCTCGACGCCCTGGTCAACCGGGTGGCGGAAACCATCCGCCCCAGCGCCGAGGAGGCAAAGGTGCGGGTGGAATGCGAGACCGCTGCGGCGGAAAAGGTCCGGGGCGACGAAAAGAAGCTCACCCAGGCGCTGATGAACCTCTGCGTCAACGCCATCCACGCAATGGAAAAGGACGGCGGCGTGCTCACCCTGCGCACCCGCGCAGACGGCAACAGCACCGTGCTGGAGGTGGCGGATACCGGCTGCGGCATCGAGCCGGCCGATCTGGAAAAGATCTTCGAGCCCTTTTTCACCACCCGCGAAAAGGGCACCGGCTTCGGGCTGGCCATCGTGAAACGGATCATCGAGGATCACAACGGAACCATAAGCTGCACAAGCGAACCCGGCCGGGGCGCGGTGTTCACCATCACCCTGGAAAACTTTCAGGAAGGGGACGAGTCCCGGAGGCCCGAGGAAAGCTGATGGAAAAGCAGCATAAACACAGAGTGCTCATCGTCGACGACGACGCCATGACCAGAAAGACCCTGGCCATGGCCCTGGAGGACCGTTTCGAGACCCGGACCGCGGCCGACGGCCGCGAGGCCTTGGCCCTGCTCGCAGGCCAGAAGTTCGACCTGGTTCTCTCCGACCTGGACATGCCGCAGATGGACGGCATCACCCTGCTCGAGAAACTCAACGAACTCGAGGCCGGGCTCCCGGTCATCTTCATCACCGGCCAGGGCACCATCGAGACCGCGGTAAAGGCGATGAAGCTCGGGGCCTACGACTACGTTAGCAAACCGGTGAACCTGGACCGCCTCGAGCTTCTCATCGACAAGGCCATCGAAACCAGCCGCCTGAAAGAGGAAAACATCCTGCTCAAGGAGCAGATCGCCTCGAACCGGCCGGACCTGGGGCTCATCGCCGAGGCCCCGGCAATGAAAAAAACCGTGGAACAGGCCCTGAAGGTGGCCGATTCCAGGGCCACGGTGCTGATCGAGGGGGAGTCCGGCACCGGCAAGGAGATGATCACCAACCTCATCCACTACAACAGCCCGGTGGCTAACGGCCCTTTCATCAAGGTGAACTGCTCGGCCTTTGCCGAAGGTGTGCTCGAAAGCGAGCTGTTCGGCCACGAGAAAGGCGCTTTCACCGGCGCGAACGCAAGCCGCAAGGGCCGCTTCGAGCTGGCCGACCACGGCACCCTTTTTCTGGACGAAATCGGCGAGATGCCGGCCGCGGTGCAGGTGAAACTGCTGCGTTTCCTGCAGGAACGCACCTTTGAGCGGGTGGGCGGCAACCGCACCATCGAGGTGGACGTGCGGATAATCTCGGCCACCAACCGCAACCTGGAACAGATGGTCAGGGAAGGAAGGTTCCGGGAAGACCTCTTCTACCGGCTGCGGGTCATCAAGATAGAGGTGCCGCCCCTGCGCGAGCGGCGCGAGGACATTCCGGCCATGGTCCAGGCCTTTATCATGAAGTTTTCCGCCATGCACGGCAAAAAGGTCACCGGCATGAGCCCCGAGGCCCTGGAGATGATCCTGGCCTACAAGTGGCCCGGAAACGTGCGCGAGCTTGTCAACTGCGTGGAAAGCGCGGTGGTGATGTGCCGCGGCGACACCATCGGCCCGGAAGACCTGCCCGACTACCTGAGCATGCCCGCGCATGGCGCGGAAGGCGGCGAAGGGTTGCTGGCCGAGCTGGAAAGAAAGGCGATAGCCGAAGTGATGAGCGAGACCGGCGGCGACAAGACCGCGGCCGCAAAAAGGCTCGGGATCGGGTTACGCACTCTCTACCGCAAGCTGGAAAAATACGGGATAACAGCCCGTTGAAAAACGTAGCGAGCGCAGACGAGGCAAGGAAAAATCCGGCGAAAAAGCGCAGTTTACATAGGGTAAATTAGCATTTTGAGCCGGATTTTGACGCCGCATCGCCAAACGCAGTAGTTTTTCAACGGGCTGATAACCACCCCGTAAAAAGTCCGCGGGTACGGACTTTTTACGGGGTGGAAGGCAAAAGTCAAAAGTAAAAAGTATTGAAAGGTTACGATTACATGCCGCTGATGGCGGAGAACCAGCCCTTGATGAGGGCGATGGGGCCGCCGCTGCCAACCATGGCGCTGACGAGGCAGGCAAGGGCCCACAGGCCGATGACGGCCGAGGCGACGCCCATGGTGATGATGCTGCCGCGGGAGATGGAGTCAATACCGGCCTCGGTGGACGCAGCCTGCTGTTCCCTGGTCTTTTCCTGAAGCTTGCTTGCAGTGGTCATCCTGTACCTCCTTGTTCCTTCCTGACGGTTAACTGTTTTTCCAAAAAACTTGTGCGCGGACCGTTCACATTCCGGTCACGGCTCCGAACCAGGCGCGGACCAGGCCCAGGGGGCCATGGGCGAAAGCGGCAACGGCAAGGGTTGCAACGGCCCAGAGGCCGATGATCCCGGCGGATGCGGCCATTGCCCCGAGTACGGTGCGGTCGGCGCTGGCAGCGGTGTCGGTCCTGGTTTCTGCGATGATTCTGGCAGTGGCGTTCATGATAACCTCCGTATTTTCCTGTGCCCTCATAAGGGGCGTTATCTTCCCTGGAACAGGACCTTGCTGCCGATGGCGGCGGCAAGGCACCCTATGCCCCAGATTCCGATGGCAAGGGCGAGAACCGCGAGCGCGATGATCAGGTAACGCTGCAGGAGACCTTTTCCGTCCTCGTCTCCGGCGCGGCCTTCAGGGGCAAGGCCTCTTCGCCTCACCTCCACCCTGACCGCCGCCTCTGTTCTCTCTTCCCTGTTTGCCATCTTTTTTCCGTCCTTTGCCATACAGTTATTGCCAGAGGCGTGCCAAAAGGACACAATCACGCAAATTCAACAGGATAGAATGACAGAACGATAAAAACGCCGCCCAGGAGCCGCTGATATCTGCCATTTTGGCACAGGGCTTTTGCCATAATGGCAAGGCCCGGCGGCAGCGGGAGCGGCAAAAAAAAGGCCGGGCCCCGCATAAGCGGAAGCCCGGCCGAAGGAAGAGGAGAGTATGGCCTATCAGCCCGTTGAAAAACGTAGCGAGCGCAGTAATTTTTCAACGGGCTGCTATAATCGGGTTCAGAACTCGTAACGCAGCTCGAGGGTGAGGCTCGAGACCGTGTAGTCGGCCGAGGCCTGGTTCAGGGACAGGCTGTTGCTGTCGAGGTAGCGGCAGGTGATGTCGAAGCTGGTGTGAAGGTCGAGACGGATCGCCACCCCGGCCATGAACTGCCAGGCCTCGGTGGAGTCGCTGGAGTCGTTGATGGTCACCGAGTCGGTGTAGAGATCGTCGATGGACAGCCTGAGCACGCCCGCACCCGCGCCGATGAACGGGGTGATGTCCGAGCGGTTCTCGAGGTCGAGGTAGAGGTTGACCATGGCCGACCAGGCGGTGAACTCGCCCTCGCGGGCGGTCTCGCCGTCGATGCGGTTGACGTCTCCGTTGCGGCTGGACACCTCTGCCTCCATCCGGATGAACGGCAGGTCGTAGCCCACGGCCGCGCCCGCGTCAAAGCCCAGGTCGTGGCTTATGTTGTGGTCAGCCCCCGAGGCGTTGTCTATGGTGGTGTCCGAGGCCCGGCCGCCGCCCACATGGCCGCCGACGTACAGCCCGGCCCGGGCGAGCGAGGGCGCGCACAGAACGGTGGCCGCGACCGCTACGGCAAGCAGTTTTCCCTTCATGGCTCTCTCCCTGTTGACTGTCTGCGTCCCGCTGGAAAGACCGCCTTCACGCGGCAAGGCCTTCACATGCGGACCTGATAATTGAAGTTATCACAGGGGGATGAAAAAAACCGCCAAACAGCGCACGAAAAAAACGTGAAAAAGTACCGGAATCAGAGGGAAAGCCGCAAGGTTGCAAGAACGCCGCGGCCGTATGCGCCGTATTCCGGGCCGCCGCTTCCATGATGGAGGTTGAGCGCGATCTCGCTTGCATCGCCGATGGACAGGGTGGCGTAAAGGGAGAAAAGCCTCGATCCCTCGCTCAGGTTGGCCGCGGCCAGCCCCTGAAGGCTGATGAGAGGAAAAGGTTCAAAACCGGCGCCCAGGGCCAGCCAGTCACGGCCCGGCCTTGTTGCGGCCGGAGCGGCCGCGGCTACGGCCGCTCCGTCGCGCCAGTTGCCGTTGTAAAGGTATTCGAGCCTGAGGTCCAGGCTGTTTTCAAAACGGTGAAAGAGCGCGCCGCTGGCTGCGAAGTAGTCTCCCTGCCCGTTTTCCATCCGGCCGTAATGGCCTTCGGCGCCGATGCCGAGCCATCCCCGCACGTCGCCTGCGAGGCTTGCGCCAAGGACCTGGACATCGCGCACCACGCCTGCGAGCAGCACGGTTTCAAAACCCAAACCGTTGTCCATCCAGCGCAAGAGCGCGGAGCTGCGGCCCCAGTCCGGGGAACGGCTCCAGCCGCCGGGCCGGGAAACGGGCCGGTAGGAAAGCACGCCGATGAAACTCGCCTGGGAAAGCGGGGATGCGGCGTAGTCGAGGCGGAGCGCGTCCACGCCGGGGCGGTAGTCACGGAAGAAATCGTTTTCCCGGAAGGGGGAGAAAAAGTCGTTGGCGCTGAAATGGAAATTGGTGGCCAGGTTGACCGGTTGGCGGCCCAGGCGGACGTCAAGACGGCCGCGGCTTGCGGCGACAAAAAGGCGGTCAACGGCAAGGCGGCTGTCGGCATTGGCGCTGCAGTGTCCCTCGAGGAAAAGGATTCCGCTTCGCTCGGGCTCAGGAGCACAGACAGGTTCCGCCCCGGGCGGACGGGTGCGCCACTGCTGGCTGACGTCGCTCTCCAGGCGGAAAACGCCCAAGGCCGCGTCGTATCCGGCCCTGGCCTCGGCCGCGGCCGGGAACCATTCCCCGCCCTCCTGGCGCAGGTATCCGCCGGAGAGTGACAGAAAGGCGTGCCCCGCCGCCACGGCAGGCAAGGGAGCCGTGATCACGGCGGCGAGGAACAGGGCCGCAGCCACGGGCCTCATGCCCCCTCCCCTTCCTCTAGCCTGCCGTCGCGCAGGCGGATGAGCCTGCGGGCCCGGCGCATGACCCGTTCGTCGTGGGTGGAAAAAAGAAAGGTTATGCCGTGCCCGCGGTTCAGCTCCTCCATGAGATCGAGAAGGCCGCCGGCAGTGACGGAGTCCACGCTGGCGGTGGGCTCGTCCGCGAGGATGAGCTCCGGCCGCGGGGCCAGGGCCCGGGCTATGGCGACCCGCTGCTGCTGGCCGCCGGAAAGGTCTGCCGGGAAGCGGCGGCCAAGCCCCTCCAGCCCCACCTCGGCCAGGACCTCCTCCACCCTCTGCCGCACCGCGCTCCCTGCCATCCCCTGAAGCTCGAGAACAAAACCGGCGTTCTCGGCCACGGTGAGGACCGGGATCAGGTTGTGGGCCTGAAAGACGAAGCCTATCCGGTCCCGCCGCATCCGGGCCAGTTCGGCCCGGGACATGGAGGCCAGATCGCGGCCGCTGAAAAGAATCCTGCCGGAGTCGGGCCGGTCGAGGCAGCCGATCAGGTTCAGGAGCGTGGTCTTGCCCGAACCGGACGGCCCGCACAGGGCGGTGAACTCACCCTTGCGGACCGCGAAACTCACCTGGTCCAAGGCCCTCACCCCGGCCGCGGCCTGGCGGTATATACGGGTCACCTTCTCGAGCCTGACTGTTTCCATATGTCATCTCCTCCGCATGGCCGCAAGCGGGCCTGTCCTGGCCGCGGCCACCGCGGGCCACAAGGAGGCGGCCATGACTATCACAAGAAGCAGGCCGGCGATGACCGCGCCCTTTTCCGGAAAGAGCCTCACCTTGAGCAGGGGATCGACCACCACCCCGGCGGCGCTGTACCCCTCGCCGCCGACGAGCGAGGCGAGGTCGATGCCGTATTCCCGCAGATACAGGTAGACCGGGACGGTCACGGCCGCGCCAAGGACGAGCCCGAGCATGGCGATCCACAGCGATTCTGCCAGGATGAGGAAAAAAACCGCGGCCGGCCCCATGCCCAGGGCCTGCATTATCCCGAACTGGCGGCGGCGCTCGAACACGCTCATCTGCATGGTGTTGAAGATCCCGGCCGCGACCAGGAGCCATATCAGCCCCTGCATGACGTAATTGCCGGCCCTGTCCATGGCGATCAGGGCGGCAAGGCCCGGCCGGGTCTCTTCCCAGGAAAGGACCTCGACGCCCCGGTCCGCGAGCCGGCCTGCGAGCCGGCCGCGCATACTGCGGCTGTCACGCTGATCGGCAAGGAACACCGCCACCAGGCAGGCCTCGTCCGGGCCGTATCCTGCCGTCTCCCGCAGGGCCGCAAGCGGCAGGACGGCCACGGAGCCGTCCACCTCTGCCGCGCCGGTGCGGAATACGCCGCGGACCCTCGCCACCCCGCTGACCATGCCGTTCTTGCCGCTGATGGTGTAGACCAGTTTGCGGCCCGGGGAAAGACGCAGCCGCCGGGCCATCACCTCGCCGACCAGAACGCCGCGGCGGTCGCCGGGCCGGAGAAGACGGCCTGCGACGATGTTGCGGAGAAAGAGGTTGTGTTTCCCGGTCTCGACCCGGGGGTCAACGCCCATGACGAGCCCGCCGGCGGAACGGATACCGGCCGCGAACACGGCCTGGCCCATCATCCTGACCCGCACGGCAGAGGCCCCGGCAGCCCTTGCCGCCGCCGCGATCCGCGCGCTGCCCGGCAGGGAACGGGCAAGGGAAAGGGAATCGTTGAACCCGCGCGCGGCAACGGTGACATGCCCAAATCCCATGGCCGCGGCAGTGTCGATCATCCGGGTGTAGGCGTAGTCGGCCGAACCGGTGAACAGCACCGAGAGCAGCAGGCCGAACCCCACCGAGGCCGCGGTTATCAGGCTGCGCCGCCGGTTGCGGCGGACGTTGCGCCACGACGCCTTGAAGATCAGACCGGGCCGGAGCGCTGCCGGCGCAGACAGGCGCGAAGCGTTCATTCGTATCCCATCGCCTCCACCGGTTTCATGAGCGCGGCCCGCAACGCGGGCCACAGGGACGCGGCCAGGGCCACGGTCACGAGCAAGAGCAGGGAAACCGCCATTATCCGGGGCTCGAACCTGGTGTGCCAGAGAGGGTCCACCGCTATTCCGGCCACACTCGAGCCGCCGGGCGCAAAGGAGCCGAGATCAAGGGGATGGCTCTCGCCATACACGACCAGGACCGCGGCGAGGGCGAGACCGGCAAGGCCGCCGGACAGGGCAAGGAAGGCGGTTTCGGCCAGGATCATGAGAAAAACCGCGGCCGGGGACATTCCCACCGCCCGCATCATGCCCAGCTCGCGCACCCGCTCGAAGACGCCCATGAGCACGGCGTTGAGCACCACTATGGCCATGGCCGCGTAGATGATGGCGAGCATGACGTAAAGGGAGGCCCGGCCGGTGTCGAGCACCCGGGCGAGCACCGGAAAGAGCTGCCGCCAGCTCATGACCTCGAGCCCGGGCAGGGCGCAGGCGAGCTCGCCTGTGACCCTTGCGAGCTCATCGCGGCCCAGCGCCCTTCCCCCCAGCGCCACCTCGTGCGCGCCGGACGGAAGCGCGAAAAACTCCCGGAAGCTCTTTTCCGTAACCAGCACCCCGCCCTGGTCGATGGCGGCGCTGACCGGCGCGAGCACCCCGCTGACGGTGAAGATGTCGTTGGCCATGGAACCGTCGGCGGCCTGGGCCACGAGGACGATCTCGTCTCCCGGCCCCACCCCGAGACGGGCCGCGAGCTTAGAGCCGACGACCGCCTTCCGGCCATGGCCGAGCCATTCGCCCGCGGCGAGACGGGAATGAAGCCGGGTCACCCCGGCCTCGCGTTCAGGGATGAAACCGCGCACGACCACTCCGGCGGAGTTGTCACCGGCAGCGGCCAGGGCGAAGCCGTAGAGCCGGATGGAGGCGGCCATCCCCAGCCGGGCCGCGGCCCGCTCCACCCGTTCCGGCTCGGGGATCAGGAGGTAGAAATCGTGGTCCTCACGGTATCCGGGAAGGTGGACCTGGATCGCCCCGCTGTCCATGAGCACGGCGTTTTTTTCCGTGCTGGCCACGAGCCCGTCGGTGAGAGCGGCGTAACAGACCGCGATCAGGATGGCGAATCCGCAGGACGCGGCCGTGACCAGGCTGCGGTGCGGCCGCCTGCGGATGTTTCTGGCCGCAAGCGTGAGGATGAAAAGGAAACGCCGCATATCTCACCGCCGCAACCGGTTGACCGAAAAGAAGGAGTCCGGAAAGCGCAGGCCGAACTCGAGAGAGAGGTAAACCACCTCGGTGAACTCGTCCGGTTCCTCCGCCGGCACCACCCGCAGCCGCGCCGGAAGCAGGCGGCCGCCGAGTTTCTTGATATCCTCGAATGTTATGGTGCGGGCGAGACGGCCGTCTTCATCGTAGTAACGCGCGGTGAGGGGAATCTTGCGGTCGAGGTCGGCCTCGATGTCGATTCCGGCCCAGACCACCGGCGCGTCCGGCCGGGGACGAAGGCGCAGCAGCGCCACCCGCGCGCCATCGCGCACGGTTTCGGAGACGATCTCAGGGTCATAGTCCTCTGACAGGCGGTACTCCTTGACCAGGTCGTCGTTGGTGAAGTGGCTGCCCATCCACGAACCGGCCATCATCGAGCCGGTCAGCCTGATGGTCCGGTCGGTGCGGGGCAGCCAGGTGTAGATGACGTTGCCGTTCTTGAGGGTGGCGGTGCCCCGCTCCCTTGCCGGGGCCAGTATCCTGATCAGGGTCTCTTCGCTCCCCCTGCTCCACTCCTCCAGCTTCAGGGTGCGGCGGTAGTGGCGGGTGACCACCCGCATGGTCATTATCCCGTGGGAGGATTCGGCCCGCCAGAGATCATCGATCATGGCGAGGAGCCTGCGCGCCAGGGAAGGACCGGCGGAGGCGTCCGCCGCGGCCGCGGCCGGACGGGCGAGTGACACGGGCCGGACGCAGACGGCGGCGGCCAGAAACAGAAAAAAGAGCTTTCTTGCGGTCATTGCGGCCTCTTGCCAGCCCGTTGAAAAACCAATGCGCTCGTTACGTCTTTCAACGGGATGTCACGGGTTCCTGACCCTTATTTACCACCCGCGGCAACGGCGGCAAGACAAAAAAACCCCGGAGGCTCTTGCCCCCGGGGTTTTTGTCAGCCGGTAATACGGCCCGGAACTCACTCCGGCTCGTCGTGACAGAGGTCGCAGTTCTGCGGGATGGACTCGCCGCTGTTGTTCTCGTGCTCCTCGTCATGGCAGCGGAAGCAGCCGAAATCGGCGCTGGCGTACTTGTATCCGCCGTAATCCTCGGAGCGGTGGCCGAGATGGCTCTGGTAGGTGCCCCAGAAGACGTTCATGCGCGGCCAGACATTGCCGAGATACTTCTCGGTCAGGTAGATGCCGGCCTTCTTGATGTCCTCCTTGTACTTGGCCACGTTCTGGGGATCACGCTTGTACTGGAGGGCGAGCAGGTCCGGGCCGATCTTTTCTGCGGCCTCTTCCTGGCTCGCATACTGGGCGGTGAGCACAGCAAGAGCATCCTCGCGGATGCCGGGGATGTCGCTGTTGATCCGCTTGCTCAGCAGACCGAAGTCCACCACGTCCTCGGGCATGTCATAGATGTGGGTGGGCCGGTTGTGACAGTCGATGCAGTCCATGACCCGCCAGTTGTCGGCCTTCTCCTCAGGCACCTCGATATCGGCCTTGACGAACTCGTCCCTGGTGTTGTCGGGCCTCTTGACCTTGACGCGGGCGATCTGGGTGCGCTTGTCGTCGGCGGCGAGGTACTGGATCTCGACACCGTCACTCACGTGCCAGTGAATGCCCTCGAAGGCGCCGGTCTCGGGATTACGGCCGCCTATGTGAAGGGCGATATCGGTGACCTCGGGATTCTTCTGGTCGTCGTTTGTGAAGTGCTTGATGCTCTTGACCTTCTTGCCATGGAACTTGTCGGGCCAGTGGCAGTTCTCACAGGTATCCCGGGCCGGGCGCAGATGCTCGACCGGAGAGGGAATCGGACGGCTGTAGCTGTTGGTCATGACCGCGACCACCTGGCGGAGGCCGGAGATCTTGGAGCGGACGAACCACTCGGCGCCGGGGCCGATGTGACACTCGACACAGGCCACCTTGGCGTGCGGGGAGCGCTTGTAGACGGTGTACTCGGGCTCCATGACCTGGTGGCAGACCTTGCCGCAGAAGGTCGGGGTCTCGGTGAAGTGGTAGCCTTCGTAACCGATGAGGCCGAGAATGGAGATGTTGACCACGCTGAGGACGACAAAAATCACCAGCCCCTTGCGGTGTTTCTTGTCGCTGAGGTTGATGTGCAGGTGCTCGCGGCTGATGCCGAACTTGTGCCACTGCCTGCGCCTGAGCCAGGCGGCGATGGGAATGATGGCCAGGCCGGTCAACATGCCGCCGGGCAGGACGAGGTAAGTGAAAAGATTGGCGTAGGGGTTCTCGATGAACCCGAGCAGGTCGAAAACGAGGCCCACCACCATGAGGGTGATGCTGATGGTGGTGAGAAGAACCCCGAAGAGCCCAAGCGGGGTACGCCACATGCCGCGGATGATGTACTGCCAGGGGCCGCGGTCCGCTTTTTCCGTACTGTTCACGTTGTCTGCCATTCTCTCAACTCCTTTTACGTCAAACCGCTTTCATTAAAAAACATAACAAAATCATATAGTCGGCAGGCATGGGGCCTCCCGTCCAAACCGGAGAGGTTTACATAACGTCGAACGCCGATGTTTGCAAGCAAAATCTATCCTCCGCGCCACGCGGATGAAACATGCGGAAACCGGGGAGGCGACAGGAACAAAAAAAACCGCAGCCGGCCGGAACCAACGGCCGCCTGCGGTCATGGAAAGGCAATGATTTTATTATTGGGACCGCTGCTCCTGCGCGGCCCTCCCCATGGCCCGGGTATAGACCTCACAGTTGAGGCAGCGGTCAGGATCCTGCGAACAGGCGACACTGACCTGCTGCCAGCATGGCACCGTGCGGTTGCGGTAGGCGGTGCATCTGTTCCGCACCTCCTCGGGACAGTTTCTTATATCCCAGCAGGGAGTGAGCTCGAGAAGTTTCTTCACTCCGGGAATGCTGATGCCGTCGGAATGGATCAGCTTGCGAAGGCAGCGGACCCATTCGATGTCATTGGCGGAGAACAAACGCTTGTTACCCTGCCTGGCCGGCTTGAGCAACCCCTCGTCCTCGTAGATCCTGAGAGTGCGAGGATGGACGGAAAGAAGCTTTGCGGCCACGCTTATGGGGTATATGGGCTGGTTCTTGTCAACCGTCATGTACAACTCCGTTTCTAACACAAGGCCTGCGCAAGATCCGCACAGCCATTTCTGGAAAAAGGGTAAACTTCCAAATCATACCACATGGTGACAGTCAATGACAGCCCGTTCAGGCGGCGCCCGCCCCGCGCTGGTACATTTTCTGCCAGTTGCCGAGAACCACGGAACAGAGGGCGGCGAGCGCTCCAAAGGAAGTGACGCTCAACACCAGAGGCACTCCGGAACCGTTGAAGAAATCGACGAAAAAGACCTTGGCTCCGCCGATGAGCGCAACCACGATGCCCACAAGTGCCACGCCGGGATCCTTGCGGATGATAGCGCCCCAGACGATGAGCATGGCCGCGCCGATGTTGACTATGACAGTGCGGCCGCAGTCGAAGCAAACCGCGCCGCTGCCGGCCGCGGCCACGATCTTGCCGAGGACGAGAGAGGCGAGGAAGAAAAGACAGACAAGGCCGCTGACCAGAAAACCCAACGCCGCGTGGTCCCTGCGGTCGACATGGCTGAAAAAGCCGTTGCCGGGCGGCGGGACCCGCCGGCACCAGAGGTAGGCCCCAAGCCCGGCCAGCGAACCGCTTGCCGTGGCGAGCCAGTGAACCGGTTCCGCCCCAAGACGGCCGGCGTACACCCCGGAAAGCGCTCCGCTGGCCATGACCACGAAAGAGGTGAACACGGCCACGAACCGCGTGTTGCCGCTGCCGAGATGACGCGACAGGATCAGCAGGAAGAGGAAGATCAGGGGCCAGAATATCTGCGCCGTTGCCGGACCTCCGGACAGCCACGAAACCGAGGCGACAGACAGCAGGGCAGCGGCCGCAGCCAGGGAGGCAAAGCCGTTCACGTTGGCAGGTTCACGCCTGTGACGCATGAGCGCCAGCAGTATCATGGCCGCGCCGCAGAGCATGGCCAGCGCGCCCATCGCCGCCGGATGGCGCCACATGTTCACCACCACTACCCTGCCCTCGAGGGTCATGAGTACGGCCCCGGCCAGCGGCAGAACATGGACAAAGGCGCCGAGCGGCCCGCCCCGCATGAACCTCACCGAGAAAACGCCCCAGAACAACAGGCAGAAAAGCAGGAGCGCCGGCAGGAACCAGCCGGAAAAAAGCGCGGGCGATAGCGGAAACATCACCGGGTCCACCGCGGCCCTGGAAACGGCGAAGTTGAGCTTGAAGCCCCATAGGAAAAAGAGGAACATGACCGCAGTGAGCACGATCCAGCGCAACCCCCTGTCAAACCCGGCCTCCGTGGCCTTCATGCTTCCAAGGAAGCCCACGGCAAGGACCAGGGAGGCGGCGGGGAAGACCATGTCAGGGAAGTCGAGCACCAGGCTTACGGTCATACCGCCCATAACCGCGAACCAGAGCAGCGGCCGCGACCGGTAGGAAAGAGCGATCCACACCGCGGCCGCGGTTGCCGCGACCAGCAGGCTGGAGCCCAGCCATGTGGGCAATATGCTGAAATGGCTGCGGCTCTCGGCGATAATGGAAAAAAGCAGCAGCAGACCGCAGCCGGTGAACACCGGGGCCAGGACGCGGCCGGTGGCGTAGAAACGCCATCCGCAGACAAACAGCATGACCACGTAGGAAAGGCCGAGCACCGTGCCCAGGGCCGGGCTGACCCCGCCGCTGTCGGTCACGGTGCGCAGAATGAGGGCAACCACCAGCATGAAACAGGCCGCAGCCACCCGCGGCAGGACCGCGTTGCGGCCCAGCCAGCTCCAGAGCCCCTCCTCATCCGGCATTGCGGCCGCAGAAACGGTTTCATCCTCCGCGGCCGCAGCAGGAGAGACCGCGGACTCATCCGCAACCTCCACGAACGCGCTGGACTCCAGAAGTTCCAGACGGCGGGAAAGCTCGTCCACCCGCGCTGCGAGCCCCGCCACCTTTTCCGCCAGAGTCCCGGCGTCAACCTCATCCGTGCTGCCAGTCATCATCTCCATTTCTTCTCCACTTCTTCTCCACGCCCGTCCTGTTTAACAACCCGTTGAAAAACTACTGCGCTTGACGATGCGGCGTCAAAATCCGGCTGGAAAATGCTCATTTACCCTATGTAAACTGCGCTTTTTCGCCGGATTTTTCCTTGCCTCGTCTG
>JALWTY010000213.1 GCA_026993265.1 Desulfobacterales bacterium | reverse complement strand
GGACTGTCCTGCGGCCGCCGTCTGTCTCCTGGCTCCTGTCTCCTGTTTCCTGGTTACTGCAGCTTGATGGTGACTATCCTGGAGACGCTGTAGCCGAGGTCCAGCGCCAGACGGAGTTCCCTGGCCGATCCGGCCTCCTCGTCGGGCGCGCCGGGGAAGAAGAGCACCCCGTAGGCGATCTGGCCCGGCAGGATGTCTTCGTTTTTCAGCGTCTTCCGGGCAAGGTCGTTGCGGATCCTGCGGCCGGTCTTGGCGTAGGCGTCGGCGCCTCCGCCGATGGTGCCGGCGGCAGCGCCGAGCACGGCGCCCTTGCCCGCCATCTCACCCACGTTTTCGCCGGTTATTATGCCTATGGCCGCCCCGGCCACTGCTCCGGCCGCGCCGAGAAGCAGGGCCGGGGTCGCCGCCCCCTTGACCGTTTCGCCTATCTCGACGAACTTTTTCGTCCTTGCATAGGTTTCCTTGGCGCCGAGCACCGGCCAGGCGTTCTGCTCGTTGTCGATCAGGAAGGTCTGCCCCGGTTTCACCCTCACCCGCCGGTTGCCGTCGTTTTGAAAGGTCACCTGCACCGGCAGAAGCCCGGCCTTGCGGATGTCGAAACCAAAGGCCTTCTCCGCCGCCTCGCGGTCGACGAAGGCGGTGGCGGTCATCTTCAGCCCGTCCACCTCCACCATGTTCGCCGCCGCCTCGGGCAGCTTGATCGGCGCTACCCGGCTGCGGTAGGTGCAGGCCGCGATCGCCGTCAGCAGGATCATGACAGCCGCCGCCCAAGCGGTTTTCTTGCTCATGACGCCCCCCTTCAACGTTTCTTGACGATGACGAACCGTGAGTGTTCGCCCTTGCGGATGAGGAACAGGACGTTGTCGCCCTTTTTCACCCTATTCAACGCCTTGCGGTAATCTTCCAGGGATTTGACGTCGTGCTGGTTGACCTGGAGGATGACCTCGCCGGGGGTGATGCGGGCCTCATATGCCGGAGAATCAGGGGCGACGTCGGTTATAACCACCCCCTTGTCGTCCTTGAGATTCATGCTCTTGGCGATCTCCGGGGTGATCTCCTGCACGGTTATGCCGAGATCCTTGCTGGTCTCGGTGTTCTCGTCACCGCCGCTCTCGAGCAGTTTCTCGTTGAGCTTGCCGATCTTGACGGTGAGGGTCTTCTCCTTGCCCTTGCGGATGACCACCACCTTGGCGCGGGTGCCCACCGGAGTCTGGGCCACGATGGCGGGCAGCTCGCTCATCTGGCGGATGTTTTTGTCCATGAACCTGACGATGATGTCGCCCTGCTTGATCCCGGCCTTTTCGGCCGGGCTGTCCTTCATGACCTCGCCCACCAGGGCGCCGCGGGGCCGGTCGAGGCCGAACTCCTTGGCCAGGTCGGCGTTGACGTGCTGGACCATCACTCCGAGCCAGCCGCGGATCACCTTGCCGTGTTTCTTGAGTTGCTCGACCACGTTGTGGACCATGTTGGCCGGAATGGCGAATCCCAGGCCTATGTTGCCGCCGTCACGGGAGTAGATGGCGGAGTTGATCCCCACCAGCTCGCCCTCCATGTTGAACAGCGGTCCGCCCGAGTTGCCCATGTTGATGGATGCGTCGGTCTGGATGAAGTTTTCATACGGGGAGTTGCCGATGTTGCGGCCCTTGGCGCTGACGATCCCGGCGGTGACCGTGTTCTCGAACCCGAACGGGTTGCCGATGGCGATGACCCACTCGCCCACCCGCAGCCTGGATGAGTCGCCGAAGGTGGCGTAGGGGAGTTTCTTCTTGGTCTTTATCTTTATCAAGGCCACGTCGGTCTTGGGGTCGCGGCCGACGATCCTGGCCTCGAACTCCTCGAAGTCGTTGAGGCGGACGTTTATCTCCTCGGCGTCCTTTATCACGTGGTTGTTGGTGACGATGTAGCCGTCAGGGGAGATGATCACCCCGGAGCCAAGGCTCATCACCTTGCGGGAGCCGGGCCCCTGCCGGGGAATGTCGAAGAACTTCTTGAAGAAGTCGGGCAGGTCGTCGGGCACCTGGCCGTGGAAGGCGTTGCGGCCCTTGATGACCTTCTTGGTGTAGATGTTGACCACGGTGGGGCCGAGTTTTTCGGCCAGGTCGGCAAAGGACGGCGGCGCCTGGGCAAGCGAGGGGATCACGGCCCAAGGCGCGGCCAGGAAGCCCAACATGACGACAAGACAGACGGACAAGGGAAGTCTTCTCAGGATCTGCGGCATCACTGCTACCTCTTTTATGTTGGCTGTTTGTGAACCGGCGGAACATGTCCCGAATGCTCCGCCGCGTGGTCTTCCTCCGGTTGCTAAGAGGATAATAATCACAATCCTGTCCTTTGCCAGAGGAAAATCCCGCCTTTGCGAATGAAGCGGTGCTTGCAAAATCGGCCCCAGGGGATAATCTCTCCTGTAACCTGTTCATCCCAGCACCGTATGGATTATCACATGGAAAAGACCCTGCGTGAAATAGAAAAACTGGTCCCCATGAAGGACGAGACCGCGGCCGGGGACGTGGTCATCGTGGTCATGGACAACCCCCTGATGGTGGCCTACGCCCTGGTCCTGGACATCGTCAGGGACACGAGCAAGCGGGACGAGTGGTGGCACATAGACTTCCTCTTCCTCACCGTGCCGCCGCAGCCGGTAACCTGGACCCTGCGGAGCGAGCAGTTCACCGGCCGGGAGATATTCACCATGGGCGGGGACAAGCGTTTCGTCAAGGCGGTGGACCTGGAGAGGACCGTGGGCATGGGGATGAGGCTGCCCGGGGAGGAAGACGACGGCGGCGATGGCGGCCCACAGTTGCGTCTGGTGGATTAGCCTGGAATTGGAAGCAGGACGCGCCGCGTGGGCCCGGCTGCTCAGGCCGCCGGGGTGAGGCCCCGGCCTCGGCCGCGACCGAAAAACTCGATCCGGCGGATGAGGGCCTGGTAGCAGGCCGGGCAGAAACCGTGCGATACCGCAAGCCCGGGCCGGGGCTCGCCGTTTATCCACCTGCTGCCTCTCTTTATCCTGGCGCATACGCAGCACACGGTCTCCATGATCCTTCCTCCGTTGTTTCCTTGCAAGCCGGAGCGTTCAAGCCGGGCTTTGTCTTACTATTCGTCCTCCGGCTGGCTGCACTTGAGTGGAATCGGATGAAAAAGAGACTTTCCGAGGAGGAAATAATCGCCATCGTCCGGGAGACGGCCGGGGAGGGGTGCGGTATCGGCGACGACTGCGCCGTGCTCGCCCGGCCAGCGGGCCGGATCGTGGTCACCACCGATACCCTGGTGAGCGGCGTCCATTTCGACCCGGCATGGCATCCGCCCCTGGAACTGGGGAAAAAATGCGCGGCCGTCAACCTCAGCGACATCGCTGCCATGGGGGCCGGGCCGGTGGCCGCCTTCCTCTCCCTCACGCTTCCGGAAGGTGACCCCGGGTTCGTCCGCGCCTTCATGCAGGGCCTGCTCGCGGTGCTCGATGACCACGGCTGCGTCCTGGCCGGCGGCGACACGGTGCGTTCTCCGGTGCATTCCTTCACCCTCACCGTGATCGGCGCGGAGGGGGAGGGCGGGGTGGTCGGACGCTCCGGGGCCGCGGCCGGGGACCTGGTGCCGGTCAGCGGCGCGCTGGGCGCGGCCGCCGCCGG
>JALWTY010000212.1 GCA_026993265.1 Desulfobacterales bacterium | reverse complement strand
GCCTGCCGACGTCTCCGAGTACGAGCATCTCGGCCATGGAAAGATCGCCGACGTGGTGACCAATGCCGAGTTCGAGGCCATGGCGGCCAAGGGCAAGATCACCCGTCCCTCCGACGGCAAGCCGGTCGAGAAGGTCGCCTTCATCCAGAGCCCCGGCGGGGAGGAGAACGACAAGGACTTCCCCTTCTGCAACTCGGTCACCAGCCTCGTGGCCCTGAAGCAGGCCATGTTCGTCCGTGAGGACAACCCCGACGCCAAGGCCTTCATCCTCTACCAGCACATGCGGACCCCGGGCCACATGGAGCTGTTCTACAAGACGGCCCAGAACGACGACGGCATATTCCTCACCAAGGCCACGGTCACCGGGGTGGAGGAGAACGGCGGCGGCCTTGTGGTCAACGCCAAGGACACCCTGCTCAACGACGACATCTCCCTCGATGTCGACCTGGTGGTGCTCGCCGCCGGCATGGTGCCCACCACCCATGATGATCCGACCATCAACCTCGCCTACCGCCAAGGCCCGGCCTTCCTCGATCTCGAGCTCTTTGACGGCTACGCCGACTCCAACTTCATCTGCTTCCCCTACGAGACGAGGCGGACCGGTATCTACGCCTGCGGCGGGGTGCGCAAGGCGGCCACCATGGAGGAGACCATCGACGACGCCACCGGCGCGGCCCTCAAGGCCATTCAGTGCATCGAGAGCGCCGACCGCGGAGTCGCTGTCCATCCCCGTTCCGGTGACAAGACCTATCCCGAGTTCTTCTTCCAGCGCTGCACCCAGTGCAAGCGCTGCACCGAGGAGTGCCCCTTCGGCGCCCTCGACGACGACGAGAAAGGAACCCCGAAGCCGAACCCCACCCGCTGCCGCCGCTGCGGCACCTGCATGGGCGCCTGTCCCGAGCGGATCATCGGCTTCAAGAATTACAACATCGACATGATCGGCTCCATGGTCAAGGCCATCGAGGTGCCGGACGACGACGACGACAAGCTGCGCATCCTAGCCCTGGTCTGCGAGAACGACGCCTACCCGGCCATCGACATGGCCGCCATGCGCCGCCGCAAGCTCAACAACCTGGTGCGTTTCATCCCGGTGCGCTGCCTCGGTTCGGTCAACATGGTCTGGATCAAGGACGCCCTTTCCTCCGGCATGGACGGCGTCATCCTTCTTGGCTGCAAGTTCGGCGACGATTACCAGTGCCACTTTGTCAAGGGCAGCGAGCTCGCCGACCGCCGGATGGAGAACATCGGCGAGACCCTCGGCAGCCTTGGCCTCGAGCCCGAGCGGGTTGCGGTGAAGCAGATCGCCATCACCGACTACGACAAGGTTCCCGAGGTCATCGAGGAGTTCGTCGAGGAGATCGTCGAACTCGGCCCGAACCCGTTCAAGGGCTTCTAGGTCCGGAACAAGGCAGAAGAACGAATGCGGCCGGCGGCCATATGCCGGTCCCGGCCGCTTTCCCAATCCCAGGTTAAGGGAGGAGAACAAATGGCTGAAGCAGTCAGGGTTGAACCCGATCTCGATTTCATAAAATATCTGAAAAAGGCGGGCGGCGACTCGATGAAGAAGTGCTTTCAGTGCGCCACCTGCTCGGTGGTCTGTCCCCTGTCCGGGGACGAGAAGCCCTTCCCCCGGAAGGAGATGATCTGGGCCCAGTGGGGGCTCAAGGACAAGCTGATCGCCGATCCGGACATCATGCTTTGCCACCAGTGCGGCGACTGCACCGCCTACTGCCCCCGCGGCGCCAAGCCCGGCGACGTGCTCGGCGCCATCCGCGCCTACGCCTACACCCATTACGGCTTTCCCTCCGGGCTGGCCAGGCTTGCCAGCAACGGCAAGAACCTGCCCTTCATGATCCTCCTGCCGGTGATCATCATCGGCGTGCTCTGGATCATCTCCGGCGGGGCCCATGTGCCGGACGCCCAGACCCTGCGCGAGGTTGGCTTTGGCCACTTCTTCGGCCATTGGGATTTTCCCTATCTCACCAAGAACGTGGCCTTCATCGACGCCATCTTCCTGCCCACCGTGGCCTTCTCCATCTTTGCCGCCTACAAGGGCGTGAAGAAGATGTGGGACGCCATGGTCGCGCAGGCCGCGCCGGAGAGCGAGTACCGCCCCTCGGCCAAGCAGTTCGTGGTCGAGTACCTCTGGCCGACCATTACCGAGATCCTTTCCCACCGCCGCTTCAACGAGTGCGGCGCCAACCAGGACCGGGTCAAGGGCCATCTGCCCCTGCTCCTCTCCTTTATCGCGCTCTTCATCGTGACCAATTACGGTTTTGTCAGGAAGGACATCATCGGCATCTTCAACCCGGCCATGCACGGTCCCATTCCCCTGTATGATCCCTTCAAGATCCTTGCCAACGTGGGCGCCATCGCCCTGATCGTCGGAATCGGCATCATCTGGGGCAACCGTTCCAGGATGGAGGAGGAGCAGGGTGTGAGCCGCACCTTCTACGACTGGTTCCTGATCGGCGAGATCATGGCTGTCGGCGTCACCGGTTTCGGCGCCGAGATCGTCAGGCTTCTGGGCCTGCCGTCCCTGGCCTACTTCCTCTATTTCACCCACCTGGTCAGCGTCTTCATGCTCTTCTTCTACATGCCCTACACCAAGTTCGCCCACATGGTGTACCGCACCTTTGCGATGGCGTTCGAGCGTTACCGGGAGAGCAGCTTCGTGAAGCCCGCCGTGGTGCCGGAAGAGGGTTGATCCGCTAACAGCCCGTTGAAAAACGAGCGCGAGCGCAGACGAGGCAAGGAAAAATCCGGCGAAAAAGCGCAGTTTACATAGGGTAAATGAGCATTTTGAGCCGGATTTTGACGCAGCATCGTCAAGCGCAGTAGTTTTTCAACGGGCTGCTAAAGGGCAGCGGTTTTCATAGTCCACACAAACCGGCGGCCGTCTCGATGGCCGCCGGTTTCCCTTTGGGGTTCGGCGCAGGCCTGTTTTTTACCTGCCGGCAGTCTTTGTCCCGGCTGGAAAAAAGGGGTTGATGTTTGCGCGGGAACCTATTAGTATGGCGCGTCACGCTGGCGTAGCTCAATTGGCAGAGCAGCTGATTTGTAATCAGCCGGTTGCGGGTTCGAGTCCCATCGCCAGCTCCACACAATTGAAGTATGCGATAGGGGGCAGGCGCCGGATGGACGGCGGGCTGTTCCTTGTGGTTTCTGGAGGGGTTCCCGAGTGGTCAAAGGGAACAGACTGTAAATCTGTCGGCGACGCCTTCGGAGGTTCGAATCCTCCCCCCTCCACCAATTTGTAAAAACGCGGGAATAGCTCAACTGGTAGAGCATCAGCCTTCCAAGCTGAGGGTTGCGGGTTCGAGACCCGTTTCCCGCTCCAGATTTTTCTTTCTGGCAGACTTTCGCGGGCCCACGTAGCTCAGCAGGTAGAGCACTTCCTTGGTAAGGAAGAGGTCACCGGTTCAAGTCCGGTCGTGGGCTCCAGTTTCGAGTGACGAGGAAGAGGCCTTTAAGGGGCAAGTAAACCACAAGGGTGGAGGACAAGGACCATGTCAAAGGAGAAATTTGAGAGGACCAAACCTCACGTCAACGTAGGCACCATCGGCCACATCGACCACGGCAAGACGACGCTGACCTCTGCGATCACCCGGGTGCTTGCCACCAAGGGA
>JALWTY010000211.1 GCA_026993265.1 Desulfobacterales bacterium | reverse complement strand
TCGCCTTCCATCTTGGCTGGCGCTTTTCATGAGACTGCCGTCCGGGGCGGTGGCGTGACTTGCCTGCCCCGCCGCCGCCGTTAAGGGGAACGTTCTCCATGCCAGAACAGAGCCCGGCCGCGGCCGCCTTGGCCGCGGCGCGCAACTGCCGTTTCGAGAAAAGCGTGGTAAGGCTGGCCGACCTTCCTCCGGCGTCCGTGCCCGAGATCGCCTTTGCCGGCCGCTCCAACGTGGGCAAGTCCAGCCTCATGAACCGTCTGCTCGGCCGCCGCAACCTGGTCCGGGTCAGCGGCAGGCCTGGATGCACCCGGGGGCTCAATTTTTTTGATCTTGACGGAAAGCTTTACCTGGTGGACCTGCCCGGATACGGTTTTGCAAAAGTGCCGGCCAGCGAGCGGCGCAGGTGGGAAGAGCTGGTGGGCGGCTATCTCGAGGCGCGGGAAACCCTTGCCGGGGTGGTGCTGATCGTCGATATCCGCCACGAGGCCAAGCCGGGCGACCGCCAGATGCTCGGCTGGCTGAAGGAGCGGGGGCTGCCCTTCCTGGTGGTCTATACCAAGGCGGACAAGCTTTCCGGCAACGCCATATCGCGCCAGACCGCCGTTCTTGACGCGGGGCTTGGCCCGGGCCGGGACAACAGGATCGTGTTTTCGGCGAAAAACGGCCGCGGCCGTGAGGAACTGCTTTACAAACTCCAGGGCTTTCTGTAAAGATTCTATCTCGTGTCAGGGAAGGAGGAGGTCGTCAAGATGGCAAAGGAAATTTCCTGTTGGAAGGTCATGGGGTGCGGCAAGAAGGGGGTCTGTCCGGCAACCCTGGATTCCAGCCGGCCGTGCTGGGAAGTGGCCCGGGCCCTTAATGATTACCGCAGCGCCATGAACGTATGCGCCGACTGCCTTGTGTACATGATGCACCAGGAGAACCTTTCCGGCGCTGAACTCGACCGGATCATGGAGCGCCGCGGCCTGACCAGGAACGCCTGTCTCCTCTCGGACTAACGGCAGAGTTCGTTTTCCGGTCCAAGGGCTGCGAGGCAGCGGGCCAGTTTTTTTGCGGTTTTTTTGTCGAGTATCGCGCCGTGGCGCATCATCCTGCTGATGATCGCCTTCCACCTGCGTTCGCTGGTGCGGCCGATCCGGCCGCAGATCCTGTTCCGGTAATGACAGCTCTCGCAGCGTTGCGCCAATGTTTTCGCGCAGTCGAAATCCTTTTTTTCTAGCGTTTCCGCGGCCGCCGTCACTGTTGCCGCGACGATGATCGTTCCTGCCAGCAGCAAGATCCCTTTTTTCATGTCTTTTCTCATTTTGCTTCCGGTCGGGTATACCCGCCGCAATATAAAAAACGGAATTTCCGCGACGCCGATGGCTAAGCAGAAATTTCGCTATACAAGGCGCGGCTGACGCGAAAGCGCAGGCGTACATCGGTACGCCGGGCATTACGCGATCCCGCTGCGACACCAGTAGATCGGAATTTCCGCGACGCCGATGGCTAAGCAGAAATTTCGCTATACAAGGCGCGGCTGGACGCGAAAGCGCAGGCGTACATCGGTACGCCGAGCATTTCGCGAGCCAGCCGCAACGCAGTAGAGCGGAATTTCTGCGACGCCATCTCAGGTGTCGGATTTGAGCACGCTTAGAAAAGCCCGCTGGGGGATCTCCACGTTGCCCACGGTCTTCATCCGTTTCTTGCCCGCCTTCTGTTTTTCGAGCAGTTTCCTCTTCCGGGTGATGTCGCCGCCGTAGCATTTGGCGGTGACGTCCTTCCGCAGGGCGCTGATGTTGGTCCGGGCGATGATGGTCGAGCCGATGGCCGCCTGGATTGCGATCTTGAACATGTGCCTGGGGATCTCCTCCTTGAGCTTCTCGCAGGCGGCGAGCCCGCGTTCCCTGGCCCGGGAGCGGTCCACGAGCTGGGAGAGCGCGTCCACCCGTTCGCCGTTCACCAGGATATCGAGCTTGACCAGGTCGCTCTTCCGGTAATCGATCAGCTCGTAATCAAAGGAGCCGTATCCCTGGGTTACGCTCTTGAGCTTGTCGTAGAAGTCGTAGATCACCTCGGCCAGCGGCAGCTCGCAGGTGAACTCGATCCGGCCGGGCGAGGGGTAGTGGTAGCTTGTGTTTTCACCGCGCCGCTCCATGCACAAGGTCATGACGGCGCCCATGTAGCGCTCGGGCATGAGGATGGTGGCCTTGATGTAGGGCTCCTCGATCCGTTCGATCCGGCCGGGATCGGGGAAATGGGCCGGGTTGTCCACCTCGACCATGCCGCCGTCGGTGAGGTGGAAGTGGTAGTTGACCGTGGGCACGGTGAGGATGAGGGAGAGGCCGAACTCGCGCTCGAGCCGCTCCTGCACCACCTCGAGGTGGAGCAGGCCGAGGAAGCCGCAGCGGAAACCGAAGCCCAGGGCGTTGGAGCTGTCCTTCTGGAAGGAGAGGGCCGCGTCGTTGAGTTTCAGTTTTTCCAGGGCCGCGGCCAGATCCTCGTAGTCGTCGGTGGCGATGGGGTAGATGGAGGAGAAGACCACCTGCTGCACCTCGCGGAAGCCGGGCAGGGGGGCGGCGCAGGGGCGCTCGGCGTGGGTGATGGTGTCGCCCGGCCGGGTGTCGGAGACCTGCTTGACCCCGGCGAGGATGTAACCCACCTGGCCGGCGGCGAGTTCCTTTGTCTCTTCGCGCTGGAGCCGGAAGATGCCCACCTCCTCCACCCGGTACTCGGCGTCGTTGGACATGAACTTTATCCGGTCGCCGGGTTTGATGCGGCCGGAGAAGATGCGCACCGAGATGATGGTGCCGCGGTAGGGGTCGTAATTGGCGTCGAATATCAGGGCTTCGAGCGGGGCCTCGGGGTCGCCTTCGGGGGCGGGAAAGCGTTCGACAATGGCCTCGAGGATTTTTTCCACTCCTTCGCCGGTCTTGGCCGAGCAGGCGAGCACTTCCTCCGCATCCAGCCCCAGATCCTCCTCCACCTGCAGGGCGACGCCGTCCGGGTCGGCCGCGGGCAGGTCTATCTTGTTTATCACCGGGATGATCTCGAGGTCGTTCTCCAGGGCGAGATACAGGTTTGCCAGGGTCTGGGCCTCGACCCCCTGGGATGCGTCGATGAGGAGCAGGGCCCCCTCGCAGGCGGCCAGGGCCCGGGAGACTTCGTAGCTGAAATCCACGTGACCGGGGGTGTCCACCAGGTTGAGCTGGTACACGGTCCCGTCCGCGGCCCTGTAAGGCAGGCAGATGGTCTGGCTCTTGATGGTGATGCCCCGCTCCCGTTCGATATCCATGTTGTCGAGGAGCTGGTCCTTGAACTCGCGGGCGCTCACCATGCCGCAGAGCTGGATCATCCGGTCGGCCAGGGTGGACTTGCCGTGGTCTATGTGGGCTATGATGCTGAAGTTGCGGATGTTTTTCATTTTCTGCGCCAGGGTCAGGGTTCGGTTTCGTGCCGGATGGCAATGATGATGGCGTTGCAAAAAATCTGATCTGCTTCGTCGCAGCGGGTATGCGTACCAGCCCGTTGAAAAACTACTGCGCTTGACGATGCGGCGTCAAAATCCGGCTGGAAAATGCTCATTTACTCCATGTAAACTGCGCTTTTTCGCCGGATTTTTCCTTGCCTCGTCTGCGCTCGCTACGTTTT
>JALWTY010000210.1 GCA_026993265.1 Desulfobacterales bacterium | reverse complement strand
TTGTTATAGATGTCTTGTATCTCAGATGTTTCAATCCACGCCCCCGCGTGGGGGGCGACGGTGATCTTGTCGCTGATGGCCTGGGCAACCAGGTCGTTTCAATCCACGCCCCCGCGTGGGGGGCGACATTGAGAGATGCAATATCTGCGGCAGTGCGTATGTTTCAATCCACGCCCCCGCGTGGGGGGCGACTACCCTGCTAACGCTCGCACGCTTTCCGGTGCCGTTTCAATCCACGCCCCCGCGTGGGGGGCGACGGTGAGGAGTCTCGGTTTTCCATGGCGCAAGAGGTTTCAATCCACGCCCCCGCGTGGGGGGCGACCGGCCCTGATAAGCCCGGACAGAGACGCGACCAGAGTTTCAATCCACGCCCCCGCGTGGGGGGCGACCGGAGAAAGCGATAGACGACCTGATCGCCACGCTGTTTCAATCCACGCCCCCGCGTGGGGGGCGACCTCTACCAGCTCTTTTTTGTGAGCGAGCACAACGTTTCAATCCACGCCCCCGCGTGGGGGGCGACGTGCCAGGAAGCCCTTGCCGATCCCATCCGCACCGAGTTTCAATCCACGCCCCCGCGTGGGGGGCGACCCGGACTCCGTGCTGATGTGCCCCGACCCTGCCCGGTTTCAATCCACGCCCCCGCGTGGGGGGCGACAATGCAAAATATTGGCCTGCTTGTTGATCATCCAGTTTCAATCCACGCCCCCGCGTGGGGGGCGACTGTCACCTTTTTATTCCACAAGATGACGTTGCGGTTTTCTCTTTTCTGCGAACCTCCTGTTTTTCTGTCTTCCAGAGTTTTGGCAAAACATCCCATCCAGCACAAACAACACCAAAACAACACATTACAAAAACGCGAACCTCTCCCTTCAAGAATGGCAGCTTGGGGTTCGCGAGGCTTGGCAGCCCGTAGAAAAACTACTGCGCTTGACGATGCTGCGTCAGAATCCGGCTCAAAATGCTCATTTACCCTAAATGTAAACTGCGCTTTTTCACCGAATTTTTCCTTGCCTCGTCTGCGCTCGCTACGTTTTCAACGGGCTGCTAGATTATCAGGGGACCTTGTTGGTCCACAGCCGGTTTGGCGCCCACGTGTTCTACCCGCCGTTTCCAATTTGAGCCGAGATAATAAAATCGCAGGCTGTCGCTTTCCGGTTTGATCTCGGATATCAGCCTTTCTTTCAAGACTGCCCACTGGGCCGGGTCAACGATGCACTCAAACACCGAGAACTGCACCCGTTGCCCGTAGTCCTGGCAGGCCCGGGCCACCCGGCGCAGCCTGCGCGCCCCGCCCGGCTCACTCACCGCGACATCATAGCTGACCAACACAAACACATCTCACCTCCAGCAGAACACCGGATAGCCGTCAAGATCTCCCCTCATATACCGGGCCATAAGCAGGGCCTGGGCGTGAAAGAGCAGACCAAGCGGCATCTTTTCGTTCAAAAAGGGATGCGAGATGACATCCTGTTTCCTCTTTTGATAGGCCACCAGCACGGTCTTTCTTGTTTCATCATCCATCGTGACCGCACCTGTCTCCGCTTCCCTGAAACCTTCCGGCCGCACCTGGCCCAGGTTGATCAACGAAAGCGCGAGACGATCGGCAACGACCGGGCGGAACTCCTCCATCATGTCCAGGGCCAACCCGGGCCTGCCCGGCCGGTCCCGATGCAGAAAACCCACGGCCGGATCAAGCCCGACCGACTCCAGGGCCGAGCGGACATCGTGCATCAACAGGGTGTAGATAAACGACAACAGGCAGTTGACCCGATCTAGAGGAGGCCTTCGGCTCCGTTGGCGAAAAAAGAAGGCGTCCTTTCTCGCGGTGATGATGTTGTCGAACACCCCGAAATAGACCATGGCCGCCTCCCCCTCAAAACCGCGCATCTGCTCAACCGGGTGTTCCTGACGCAGATGATCCAGAATCTGGCTCAATCTCGTGGAGGCCGCCTTGACGGCGAAACCGTCTATCTTGTCCCCGTGATCCCGCAAGGCCCGTTGCAGGACAGTCCGGCAATTGGCGATCTTGCCGATCAACACCGCGCGGACCACGGCAGCGCTGCGGCCGGGGTCGTCGGCCCAGCGATACTGTGTCCGGCGCAGCAAAACGTTGCCGGACACCGGGCCGCAGACCCTGGCGAGAAACCGGCCGTTTTCGGTCAGGAAACTTATGCACACGTCCCGCTCGGCACAAAAGCCCATGAGAAAAGGACTGCACGAGACCTGGCCGAAACAGACGATCCCGTCAAGGGTATGGATGGGAAGCCGCAACCGCGCCTTGCCCTCCACCTTGACGACCACGGTCTCCCCTTCCTTGGCGAGATAGGCCCCCTGGGTGGTGACAAACAGGGTATTGAGATGCCTTTTCATCCTCCGGCCACCATCCTGTCGAGATAACGCGCCACCCGGAAACGTTTGCCCATGTCCCTGGGCAGACAAACATCCTTCAGCGAACAGGAATCACATTTTTTCCCGTACCGCGGCAAAGGGGTGCGGCCCGAGGCGATCAGGTCATGCAGGCGGGCCGCAGCGTCAAGGGTCTCCTTGCGCAACGCGCCGTCGAACACCACTTGTTGCCGCCGCCGGTTCCTGCCGTAAAACAACGCCCCTTCCGGAACCCCTGTCCCGAGCATCTCCTCGAGGCAGACAGCCTGGGCGCAAAGCTGCACCTTGTCCCAGTTTTCCTGTTTGGGGCGGCCCCGTTTGTGCTCCACCGGAAAAGGCTGCCATCCATCCGCGCCCAGCCGATGAAATTCCACCACGTCGGCCTTGCCGACGAGCCCCAGCCGCAGGGAGCGCAGAGGCATGGCGTACACGACGCGAAGATCGCGCCTGGTTTCATGCCCGCCGCTGTCCACCCGTTGGTGCATCAGGCGGCCCTGGGCGGTGAAGAGGTTCTCCACCCACAACTGCTCGATGTGGATCAGGGCGCATTGCCGCTCGCAAAACAAAAGATGCTGCAAGGCGGACAACGGCAAAAGCTCGTCTTCGGCAAACATCAATGCTCACCGGCGATCAGGTTGACTATCAGGCGCACCAGAACGTCCTTCTGCCGGGGAGAGCTTGTCGCGGTGAGCAGGGTCAGGGCCACCAGGGCGTTGTTGGAAAAACGCTGCCGCTCATGCAAATGGTTCTTCCGCAGAAAGAGCAGGAACAAAAACGCCCCGATCCGCTTGTTGCCGTCGCAGAAGGGGTGATCCTTGATGATGAAGTAGAGAAGATGGGCCGCTTTCAGGGCCACGCCGGGATAGAGATCGCGGCCGCCGAAGCCCTGGCCGACAGCGCCCAGGACAGCGGCCAGCCCCCCGCCCCGTTCCCGGCCGAACAGCTCGCTGGCCTCCCCCTTGCGCATCAGCTCGGCCTTGAGTCCGGCAATGGCAGCCCGCGCCTCGTCCAGCTCCAACAGCCCGCACTCAGCCGTCTCTTCGGCGGGAAGCGGCAACCGGTCCTCGTCGTACTGAAACAACAGGCTCCAGGTGGCCGCGTAAGCGGAAACGATATCAAGCACGGCGCGGCCCTCGCCGCTTACCAGATCATGGCTCTCAAGGGTGGCGGTCAAAAGGGAAACCACCTCCCGCAGTTCATCAGCGCCCTTTTCCGCCAAGCGCTTGCGGTTGAGGGTGTACCCCCTGACCAGATGTTCCTTGAGCACCGAGGTGGCCCAGATGCGGAACCTGGTGCCGCGCCGCGACTTCACCCGGTACCCAACCGAGATGATGACGTCAAGGTTGTAATATTTGGTCTTGTACTGCTTGCCGTCCGCGGCAGTTGTCAAGTATTCCTTGACAACTGCGCCCTCGCTCAACTCACCTTCCTTGAATATATTGCGAATATGCAGGCTCACATTCTGCTTGGTTCGCTGAAACAGCTCCGCCATCTGGGCCTGGGTCAGCCAGACCGTTTCGTCGTGAAGACGCACCTCAAGGGCGGTACCACCATCGTCATCCTGGTACAAAACGACCTCGCCAAAGCCGGAACGGGCGCGTTCTGTCTCCACGGTCATGCCATGCCTCTCTGCCCTCATCAAGGTGGGCGGTTTCAGATCATCTCGATCAATTCTACCCCGGCCGGGACGTTGTCCTTGTCAACGGTCACCGTGTAATGGGCAAAGGAACGCGGCGGAGCGTCGCCGCAGTTCTTCTCCACCGTGACCAGATCAAAAAGCTTGCTGGCCGGGGCGTTGCCCAGTTCGGAATCGTGTTTGAAGACGATCAACTTACGGGCCGCCATCTCGCCCCGGGCGGCGGAACGGTCGTGGTCGAACATGTTCATCAGGGCGTCCCAAAAGAGTTTGAGATCGTCTTCGGAAAAGCCGGTCTGCTGGGCCAGCGGTGCTGAAATAAAGCCGTGGACCCGATAGAGACCATAGGGGATGTATGTTTTGCGGCCCATGGTCCGGTTGTCGCCGGATTGTGAATCCGCCTCTTTTCTGGTTTCGACAGCCATCCTTGTTATACTTGCCTCCAGCGGCACCACCGGATCAATGCTCTGGGCAAAGGCGAATTGCACCGGACCGCGCACCTGGCCGCAATTATTTTCCTTGGCTGACATAACCGCACCAAACGTGCGGATATCAAAAAAGTTTTTGCACATCCAGGCCCGCGCCTTACTGATCTTTTGAGCCTTGTCCTTTTCATCGGCTACCGCCTCGTATGCCGGTTGGCGGCGCTCGGTCAGAATCCCCTTCTCTTTGACATAGATATTGAACGGAGTCTGATCCTCCTTAACCAGCTCCACATAATTCCTGACCTTGCGCTTCAGGCAAACATCGGTGGTGATGCCGTGGCCGGTCTCCGGGTCGATGCGGGGCAGATTGCCGCCATCCGGGTCGCCATTGGGGTTGCCATTTTTGACATCGAACAACAGGACAAACTCATAGCGGTTTTTGATTGCTTCACTCATTACTCTCCTCCTTCGGTTTCTTTGGCTTTTTTCTTGGCAGCGGCGTCACGAATCTCGCGTTCAATAGCGTTCTTCTGCTGATAATAGGCAATGGCGAACAGCCCCTGATCCTGCAGGTTCATATGGACAGGAAAGCTGTCCACATGCTCCATGATTTCGGCGATGCGCCGATCGGAAACATGGCCATACTCCGCCTTTTCGATATGGTGCTGGCTGAGCCTCAGCAGCCGGGGAAAGACGCTGGCCGGGGTGGCCGAGGCGGCGCTGAAAAAACGGTCCTTAATCGTGGCGTTTACCTTGCCCAAGGCGTCCAGTTGCGCCTTTTCCAAGACCGCGAACAGACGGCCCAGCAGATAGGCTGTTTCTCTTCGTTTTGTGTCTAATGACATGGGAACCTCCTTTTTGAAATTTCGTTGTAATACCGCTTTCAGAATAGCCGCCCGCAAATAATTGATCCTCTGATCCGCCCGAATCCGACCGATGACACCCTGAAACAGGCTCTGGGGATAGCGTTCTCCGGTGAGGATGGAACGGGTCAGGGCACCGCCCAGCACCGGAGAGATATCCTTGGTTTCCCGGGCGGTCTCCTTGAGCAGGTGCCAGACTCCGGGAAACTCGATATCCTTGTCCGAACGTTCCATGGCAAGGTTGTCGAAATGGTCCCGCAGGCGGTCCATCAAGGCGCCAACCGAGCAGACGTGCCAGAAACGCAGGGCAAGGCGAGCCTTGTTCAGGGCCAGGCCCAGTATGTAGAAATTGATCTCCCGGTCTGCCTCAAGATCATTGGGCAGGCTCCCGCCCCGTACCGCCTCGAGGAATGCGCGCACCTGTTCAGCGGCAGCGGCATCGTCCTGGGCCGGGTTCATCACCTGGCCGAAGAAGGCCTCCACCGGCGAGGCCCGTTCGGCCCAGAAGACGGTGGTGGCGTCACCTATTTTGATTCTCTGGGTGCGGCTGCGTAGAAGGTATTTCAACGCGGCCGAGCTTCTGAACTCGGCATCAACGGAGATGGGGGCGTTTTCCCCCTTTTTCTTGCCATAGGACTCATAGGCGACCTCATTAAATGAAACCAGAGAAGCGCCGGAACCGAATTTGAACTGGGCGTATTGGAGCTGTATGGGATGAACAGCGCCGTCAATAAAGCTCACCCCTTCGGGGTATTTTTTTTGTTCCCGAGCCAGAAAATCCTGCCATAATCTTTGCACCTCCGGCCGCTCATGGACAAAACAGCGGTCGCCCTGGAGCCGGAAAGCCACCCATTTCCCATGAGTTCCACACATCTCCTTCCAGTCCCGCAGCTCAACGGATTTTTCTGGCTTCCATTGGTCAAGAAACTTTCGTACCGCCACCACTCCCTCGTCGTTTGACTCCCCGCAAACCTCATCTACCAGTTTTTTGAAAGAATCATGATGCACCTTTTTTCGCGCATTCCCCGACATGCCGAATATGTAATCCGCCTTGTCCACCATGAAATTGGGTGTTGTGGCCGCTCCTGAGGAACGCACATTGACCTCGTTGGTGTAGGGCACCACCGATTTCCGGAAGTCGTAGGTGTTGGCTCTTACTTTCACCCGCAGGTCTTCCGGCTGCCCAACCATCCTACCGTTCCGGTCAATGACGACCTCAAAACCGATATCCTCGACACTGAAGCCAAAGGGCGGCGCGCCGTCGGTTTCCGGGAAATTCGCCTGCGGCAGCCGTTCGTAAAGTTCCACTAAGGATTGAAAGATCATGAAACCACCTCCTGGCGACAATCGATCACGCCATCCCGCATGACCGCCCGGAAAAAACGCGGGGTCATATCGTTTTCAAAGTCGATATCGTGGAGCATATAGCCCAGATCCTTTTCGCCTTTGAGAACCGGCTCCGGAACCTCGTCACACCACTCGAAGTTGACCGGAAACTCTCTACAGCCGAAATAAGGGCGATGGAAGCACTGCCCTCTTTTGACCCGGCGTTCGAAGATGGCCAGATGTTTGCCCGGATCGGCTGCATCAAATCCTGTGAGTTCAAAATGGGCCTCGATCACATATTCGACATCACGCAGAACCATCGAGGCCCGCTGTTGGCGATCATCCTCGATATAGCGGTACACCGGCCTGTCTCCTTGCATGTCGCTCTTGTTCACCGATACCCGGCTGGCCAGCTCATTCCTGCGAATATTGTCAAAACGCACCGGCCGCAGAACATGAATACGGTCAATGATCCAGCGGATGGCCGGTTTCCAGTAAATTGCCTCCAGAATGCCCCGGGCCGCCGACGGGGTCATCACATCGTAGGAGACCCGCTCCACCTTCATCTCCGGCCTTGTGAACAGGGCATAGTCTCCCCAGACCCTAATTTTGACTCCATATCCCATTCTTTCACCTCCATATCCGATAGTTTGCCGCTATTCTCCTCATCCGAAAAAGGCATCCCCCTGCGGCGGGGTGCATTTGAGCCCGGTGCTATCCGAATAAAGCTCCGCCGAGCGCAACACCCAGACACCTGGGGGCAGGTTTTCGAGCCAGTTTTCTATTTCCGTCAGCTGGTAGGGGTAGACCTGAACCGTATACTGTTGCAGTTTCTGCAGGATTCCACCCTTATGTTCCGCGTGTTCAAGAGCGTTGACCAGGCGTGCGGCCTCGTCGTCGATGGCAATGATGATCGGCACGGTGGCGGATTGGATCATTTGAAAGCGGGCAAGATCCTTGAATTGAATCTCACCCCTGGCCGCCTTGCGGCAGTACGCAATAATCCCGTCCATGTCCATCCGCTGCTCGTTGCGCCAGAAATACTCCTCAAAATAATCCCGCACGCACTCCGGCTCGGTAAGGCGGCCGGGAAAGCGGTCAAAGAGCTTTTCCGCCGTTTGGGCCGCCTGTTTGAAAAAGGAGCAGTCCCTGTTCTCGGGAAAGGCAAAGACCGATACCTGGCAAGGGGATTTGTGCAAGCCGTTCCGGTTACAGCGTCCCGCGGCCTGGGCAATGGAGTCGATCCCGGCCACGGCCCGGAATACGGCGGGGAAATCCACATCCACCCCGGCCTCGATCAACTGGGTGCTGACCACCCGGCAGGGAAGATTGTTCTCCGGCCGCAGCCGTCTTCTGATCTCTTCGAGTTTTTCGCTGCGGTGGGCCGGATACATCAGGGCGCTTAAGTGGATGCTCTCTTCCGATTCCGGCAGGGCGGTGAAGATATCCAGGGCTTGCCTGCGAGTGTTGACGATACACAAAACCTGATTATGCTCCATGAGCCTCTCCGCCACCTCGGTTTCACTCAGGGTGCCGATAAAACGCTCCTCTGTACGCTTCAAATTCGCAAACAGGGCCGGAACATCACGGATAATCTCGGTATCGATCCTGAGCCCGGCCCGGAAATCGTCGGAATAGTTGATCGCGGGCTGGGTGGCGGTACAGAGAACCGTGGTGACTCGATAATTGGCGGACAACTCCTTGATAACCTCGAGGCAGGGTTTGAGTTTCTCCACCGGTATCGCCTGAACCTCGTCAAAGATAACGACGCTGTTGGCCACATTGTGCAGTTTACGGCAACGTGATGTCCTGTTGGCATAGAACGAGTCAAAAAATTGGACATTGGTGGTGACGATCACCGGCGCGTCCCAGTTCTCTGCCGCCAGCTTGTGCTTCCAATCCTTGTCATCAGTTATGAAATTGCAGTGATGCTCCAGCACAGCGTCGTTACCCAGCATCTGCCGGAAGACCCGGGCGTTTTGTTCAATGATGCTGGTAAAGGGGATCACATAGATGATCCGCCTCTTGCCGTGTTTGAGAGCATGATTGAGGGCAAAGGCCAGCGAGGCCAGAGTCTTGCCGCCGCCGGTGGGCACGGTGAGGGAATAAATCCCCGGGGCATTGTCGGCCGCCGTCAGGCAATCGGTAAGGACCAGCTCCCGCTGTCGGTTGACATTCAATTCCGGGTCCGCATCCGCCCGCAGGGCGTCAAATTCCTTCCAGAACCGGCGGTGTAATTCGTTGATTGACGGGTAGCCGCCGCGCTGTTGTGTCCGCTGCGGATCAAGAAAGCGCTCTGTATCGAGGAAGTCGGCATCCACCAGGCAGGAAAAAATCATCCGGGTAAAAAACTGGAGCTGAAAACCGAACCGTTCGCCATCCGAGACAAAGGGCAATGCTTCTGTCAACTTTGGCAGGACATGGGGAAAGGAGATTTCTGCTGGCGGCACGGCCAATTTTTCCTTGAGGGCCGCCCTCCCTGCATCATTCCAGTTCGGCAGGCCGCCATGGTGTCCGGCAAGGCAATAGGCAAGGATTTTTCCGGCCTGTTGTGAGCAAGCGTAGAGCAATTTTGCCCCTTCGGCGGCATGGTTGGGATGGCCGTCAAAAAAGTCGGCAAACTCGTCAACAATCTCGTTCACCTTGCGCAGGTAGGCCTGCCAGTTCTTGGTTCCTTTGCCCAGGTCATGGCCTTCCCCGGCTGGAACCGCAAAATTTTCACCCCCAAACACCCCGGCGAACTCTGCCGCCATTTCGGCCACGTTTTTCAGGTGTTCTTCCAATGGCTGCCACTTCTCAGGCGGCTCACCTTCCAGGCTGTGGGCGTAATATTCCATCACTCCCCCTCCTCCAGCCACACGTCGTCGTCCACGCCCCAGCCTTCGAGGCGGAAGTGTTTGTTCATGAAGGCGATGGTGTCGGGGACGTCGGCGTTGTCCACGTAGACCTCGCACCAGGGCTGGGACGGAACCTGGAGGATGAAGTTGTCCTTGACGCGGTTGTAGATCACCCGCAGGCCGCCGAAGACCATGGACGGCACCATGGTCTCGCCGCATTGTTCGCACCGGAGCAGGGCTTGTTCCCCGCCGCCCTGCTCCACCCGGCGCTCGAGGCCGCAACGCGGGCACTCGTGGATCTCCTTGCCCATCCGGTAACGCCAACGGTTCCAGTTGATTTTTTTCATCTTCATTTTCATTCCTCCTTTTTTTCCTTTTTTCATTTGCAGCCGTTTTTGCCGAATGCCCCCACCCGAAAAACCCGGCACGGGTTGATACCATCCTACCCACCCACATGGGTCATCCAGTGTCATACGTCCTGATTTTTTTTTGGGGCAGATTCGTATCGCGCAAGTTACCGCTTTCTGTCTTCTGTCTTCCGGCTTCTGTCTTCTGATTCCCGGTACACCCCGGCCAGGGCACGGGCGTCAGCGGCTATCATCCTCCGCAGTTCCTCCGGGGCCAGGGCCTCGGCCTCGGGGCCGTACTGGAGGATCTTCATCTTGATCTCGCGCAGGTCAGCGGCAGGCAGGCGCAGGACAAGACCGCCGTCTTCCGTGTCTTCCATCCGCTGCGAAGGGTGCCAGACCTGTTCCCGCACCCACCGGGCCGCATACGGGGAAAAACGCACCACCACCTCGACCAGCTCGTCGCCCTGGAAGACGCCGAACCCGCCAGCCACCAGGTGCTGCCACTCCCTTTTCGGCCGCGGCCGGAAGGTATCATCGCCCACGGCCGCCTCCCTGATCCTGGAGAGGTAGAAACGGCGCCAGCCCCGGCGCAGGCGGCACCAGGCGAGCAGGACCCAGCTTCCCATGTAGTGCTGAAGGTGGTGCGGCTCCACCTCCCGCTCGCTCTCCGCCCCGCCTTTTGGTGAGACATACCTGATGAAAAGGGGGCGGGAGGATAGCAGGGCCGAGGAGACCCGGCGGAACACCCCGGCCTCGCTCGGGGAATAGCCCTGCCAGACCGCGGAGAAACAGCGGCGGACGTGCGGCAGGCTTATGCCCAGGTCACTGTTCTTCTGGAAAAACTTGCGGCCGAAGCTCGCAAGGGCCCGGCCGATTGCGCCCCGGTCGGCAGAGGCGATCAGCTCGCCTGCCAAGAGCACGGCAAGGAACTCCTCCTGCGACAGGGGCAGGTCGGGCAACTCGTAGGGGGCATTATAAAAATATCCCTTCCGGCTCTTGTCGTAGGCCAGGGGCGCGCCGAGCATGTCGCGCATGAAATCGATGTTGCGCCGGGCCGTGCGGGCCGAAATCTCGAACGCGGCCGCAAGGCTGCTTGCGTTGGGATAACGGTTCTTCCTTATCTCGGCGTCAAACCAGAGATAACGCTCGAACACCAGGTGCTGGTTGCCCATCTGTTCCTCCATTGCGGCCTCGCAACAAGGCCTTTTCGCTGCCTTGTTGCGAGGCCGAAGTCAAAAGTCAAAAGGCAAAAGTCAAAAGTATCGGCAGGTTACGGATCAGATTTCTTGTGTCTTCGGGCCTGGTTGCGAGGCCGCCCCATGGCTCAATCACAAACACATGGAGGAGACTAACTGAAAGCCGCAGAAAAGAAAAGCCGCCGCTGGCAGGCAGCGGCGGCCGGGGAGAGGAAGAGGAGAAGCGGAAAGAATCAGCCCGCGTTGGGGTTCACCTTGTCGCCCCTGAGGTAGGCGTTGAGGCTGACCGCGGCGTTCTTGAGGGCGCAGAACTCGCCGCACATGGAACAGCCCTTGTCCGACAGGCTCTTTCTCGATTCCAGGATGACGCGGGCGTCGTCCGGGAAGAGGAGGTTGTCGAACTGGCGGCTCCAGAGGAAGTCGCGCCGGTCGCGGGAGAGGCGCTTGTCGCGCTCGTCGGCCCGGCCGCGGAGCTTGACCACGTCGCCGATGTGGGCCGCGAGCCTCGCGCACTTGACCCCCACGGCCACGTCCTCCTCGTTGGGCAGGGCCAGGTGCTCGGCCGGGGTGATGTAGCAGATGAGGTCGGCCCCGTACATGGAGGAATGGGCCGCGCCGATGGCGGCGGTGATGTGGTCCCAGCCCGCGCCCACGTCGCACGGCAGGGGCCCGAGCATGTAATAGGGAGCGTCGCCGCTCATCTTCTTCTGCAGGACGATGTTGGCCTCGATCTCGTCCAAGGGCACGTGGCCCGGCCCTTCCACCATGGTCTGGCAGCCGCGGCCGCGGCCGGTCTCGGCCAGCTCGCAGTTGAGGATCAGTTCGGCCATCTGGGCCCGGTCGAGGGAATCGTGGATGGCGCCGGCGCGGATGCCGTTGCCGAGGCTGAGCACGGTGTCGTATTTTTTGAGGATGTCGCAGACCCGGTCGAACTGCTCGTACAGGGGGTTTTCCCGCCGGTTTTCCAGCATCCACTGGATCATCAGGGTGCCGCCCTTGGAGCAGAGGCCGCCGTAGCGGTATCCCTGTTTCTCCATCCGCTCGATGGTGAAGAGGTTGATGCCGCAGTGGATGGCCATGAAACCGATGCCGTCGGCGCACTGGCGCTCGATCAGGTCGAAGAGGTACTCGGGATCGAGTTTCGCCGGGTTGCCGCACTTCTTGATGGTGTCGCAGAAGGCCTGGTACAGGGGGACGTTGCCCACCGGCAGCGACACCTCGGCGAGCACGGCCTTGCGGATGGCGTCGAGGTCACCGGCGGCGGAAAGCTCCATCAGAGTGTCAGCGCCGCTCTCTTCGGCGATCCGGGCCTTTCTCCGCTCGTGGTCGATGTCGCAGACGTCGCTGGAGGTGCCGATGGAGGCGTTTATCTTGGTGGAAAGCCCCTTGCCGATGCCCACCACCTTTTTCCCGTTGAACCTGCCTTTGGCGATGACTATCTGCCCGGCCGCGACCCGCTCGCGCACGGTCTCTTCATCGATCCCTTCCTGACGGGCCACCTCGCGGATCTCCTCGGTCACCTCGCCGGCCCGGGCCGCTTCCAACTGCGTTTTTTTCATCAGTTCCTCCTGTTGCGGATGAGTGTTTCCGGAACGGCCGGGTCTCATAAAAAAACAAAAAACCCGGACCGAACCATGTTCGCATCCGGGTATCTCCCTGTCATACCGCAGACTTCGCCCTTGCGGCCCCTGGTCCACGGGGGCCGGACGAAACGTTTTCCGGCAGGTCTTCTGACTCTCCTTCCCGGCCGGCGGCCTTCCCATCGCAAAGGACAGTGGCGCGCAAAGGCTGGCCAGGCTCCCCGGAGAACGGGGCGGGGATCACAGCGGCGGGCCCGTTCCGGATTTGCACCGGATTCCCTCTTGGCCGCGTAATAAAAAAACGCGGCGCACCGGAAACGTGATACAGAAAGGGGGGAAATCCCCCCTGATGTGAGTTGCCCAATTTACCGTCCGGGCCGCGGTTGTCAAGCGCCGCCGCGCCCTGCCGGCCGTCCGCCGTTCTCCCCGCTTCGCATCGGGCCGCCGGATTTTTCCTTGCCTCATCTGCGCCCGCATCCGTTTTCCAACGGCCTGGCAGATGCCCCATCAAAAACCTCGAAGCTGTCACGGATTCAGGGTAAATTCAGACTCATGGGGAGCAAGCCAGAAAAAAGCCAAAAACCGCGCCGCGGGCTCGGCCGCTACATCATGGCCGCCTTTTTCATCAACATCATCGCGATCATGACCGTTGGCGGCGTCTGCATCAAGCTGGTCGGCGACATGGTCGAAAACATCCGGCGGCTCGAGCGGGAGAGCAACGACGTGGCCCGGGCGGGCGGCCTCAACAACCGTCTCTACTCGGTGATCTACACCGTGGACCAGGCCCTGCTGAAAAAAGACCCGTACAGCCTGATCTATGGCCTGGACATCCTCGAGGATCTGGAAACGGACATCAGGGAGTACATCACCGAGGAAGACGAGCGCGAGGAGGTTGACAACGACGAAGAGGTGCGCATGGCCCGGGAGATCGCCGCCGGGCTGGAAGAGCTGGGCGCCACCCTTGCCGCTCTCATGGACGATTTCAACAAGGTGGGCAAGGACTTTCCCAGGGAACGCCTCGCCATCCTCGACCGGCAGAGCAACAGGGTCCAGGAGCTGACGCGCAGGCTCCAGGAATATCATTTTCAGATAATCCGGGTGCTGGTGACGGACTCCTACCAGCACATGAGCATGATCCTGAGCCTCTACATCGCCTCGGCCCTGATCGGCATCATCGCCCCGGTGGTCGGTTATCTCATCCTCACCAGAAACACCGTACACCCGATAAAGAACCTGGCCGCCGCCACCCGGCAGGTGGCCGACGGCGACCTCTCCGTCCGCCTCGATTCACGCTCCACCACCGAGA
>JALWTY010000209.1 GCA_026993265.1 Desulfobacterales bacterium | reverse complement strand
GCTGGGGTCAACGGTGCGGTAGCTGGCCTTTATCCCCAGCCGCGCGAGGTTTTTCACGAACGGCCCCATCACCCGTTCAAAGGAAGGCGAAACCAGGAGAATCTCAAAGGTGAAGGGTTTTCCGCTCCGGTCGCGGAGCACGCCGTCGTCCGCCACCTGCCATCCCGCCGCCTCGAGCAGCCGGGCCGCTTCCAGCAGGTTTTTGCGCCGGGAGCGGGGCGGCGCGGTGCTGACCGGGGTGGGCGGAACGGAAAAGACCTCGGCCGGCAGCCGGTCGCGGAAGGGTTCGAGCAGTTTCAGCTCGTCAGGACCGGGCAGGCCGGTCGCGGCCAGGTCGGAGTTGCTGAAAAAACTCGCGCTCGGCTGGTACTGGCCGAAGAACAGGGCCTGGTTGGTCCAGTCGAAGTCAAAGGAGAGGATTATGGCCCTTCGCACCCGGCGGTCCTGGAACAGGGAACGGCGTTCGTTCATCACGAAACACTGCATGCCCTGGTTGTTGCGGTGGGGAAAGACGGCCCGGACCAGTTCGCCGGAATCGAATTTTTTTCCCTTCACGTCCCGGAACCACTGCTTGGAGATGTTTATCGGCATGAAGTCGAACTCCCCGGCCTTGAAGGCCTCGAGCGAGACGATCTGGTCCTTGTAGTAGCGGTAGGTGATGCGGTCGAAGTTGTACTGGTTTCTCCTCGCCGGGAGATCGCGGCCCCAGTAGTCCGGGTTGCGGCGGTAGGTTATTGACTTGCCTTCCCTGACCTTTTCCACCACGTAAGGGCCGGATCCTGTCGGCGGGGTCATGTCGTCGGAGTCGAACCCGTGTTTCTCGTAGAACCGGCGGGAGAACACCGGCAGTTGACCGACGATGAGGTGGAGTTCGCGGTTGACGGTGGCAAAGTCGAAACGCACCCGGTTGCCGGGCAGAACCGTCGCCCCTTTCACGTCCCGCAGGTAGATGCGGTAGAAGGGATGGGCCTTTGAGCTTCTCAGAATGTCAAAGGAGTATTTGACGTCGTCCGCGGTGACCGGGCTGCCGTCCGAAAACCTGGCCGCGGGGTTGATGGTGAAGGTGACGCTCAGCCGGTCCGGGGCCAGGTCGATGTCGCTTGCCAGGAGGCCGTACTGGGCGAACGGCTCGTCAAGGCTTGCGGCGGTAAGGCTTTCGAAGACCAGGGATTCCAGCCCCTCGGGCGCGGTGCCGCGCAGGGTGTAGGGGTTCATCTTGTCGAAACTGCCCAGGGCGTGGAGGTGGATATGGCCGCCTTTCTTCGCCGCATCCGAGGTGTAGGCGAATTTCTTGAAGCCGGGAGGGTACTTGAGAACCCCGTCGATGCTGGCGCCGTGGGCGGCAAGGGCGCGGACGGGAGCGAGGAGGATGGCGAAGGCGATGACGAGCGCGGCCAGGGCGGAGATGCCGCGGCCTGCGGAGCGCGCAGCCCGGATGTCTTTCAGCGGGATGTCATCCATAAAGTTCCTGGAGACGGAAAACATTGTCCAGGGATACCGCGATCACGTTGGCGAGCAGGGTGAGCACGTCCATGTCGTGTTCAACGAAGTTGTCGTCGCTCTTGTTGATAACTTCCATGACCCCGACCATCTCGCCGTTGATGTGCAGCGGCACCGCCAGGATGCTGCGGGCCTCGTAGCCGCATTCCCTGATCTCGCCGGCGGCCGGGCCACAGCGTTCGTCCTGGCTGGGGTTGTTGACCATGGCCGGACGGCCGTGGGTGAAGACCCAACCGGCCAGCCCCTTGTCGGTGGGAACCTCGCGGCCGCTGAAGTGCTCCTTGTCCGGCCCGGTGGGGATGGCCACGAACATGCCGTGGCTCTCCGGGTTGAGAAGGAGGATGTAGCTGCGTTCGCAGTCGAGCAGTTCGTTGGTCATCTCAAGGATCTGGCCGAAGAGCCAGGGCCCGCGGCTGATGCTCTGCAGCAGCAGGGATATCTTGAGAAGAAAGAGCATCTCCTCGCGGGAAAGCCGCGAAACCAGAGAGCTTGGCAGCATCTGCTGGATGAGCCCCTTTCTGAGGATGGGCGGGCTGATGGCGTCCATGTCCATCAGGATCTCGCCCAGGCTCGCGCGGGAGTTGCGGCTGTCCTCCAGCCAGCGGCCGAGGATCTCCACCAGGGACCGCTTTTCTTTCCGGCCCGGTTCCGCGGCCTGTTTCTTCTGCTGGTACTCCAGGGCCTTTCTTAGGAGATCGGGCCGCACAAGGCCCAGTTCTTTGAGGATGTCGCCCAGCCTGCGCCAGCGGGTGCGCTTGTTTATGAGCTGGCCGGAGAGATTGGCGGCGATGTTTTCGAGATAGGGGTTTCTGCCGTCACCGAAAAAGGCGACCAGGTACTGGTCCATCCGGCCGAGGGTGGCGAGGCGGGGGAGGACGAAATTTTCGTAGAAGTCGATGGTGCCGTCGATCATCTCCCGGGCCGAACGGTACACCCTGATCCCCCTGGCCTTTAGGGCGGCCTCGCCCTCGCTTTCGTAGGCCTCTTTCAGTTCGTCGAAGAGATAGTTGATCCTCTTCATGTAATCAACGTCCGCCATCTGGGCGACCAGATCGGCGGTGGCCACCATCCGGCCTACGACCGCGGCGGTTTCGTCCGCGAAACGGCCGTCGAGATCGAGCTCGCCGTGGAACTCGGTCAGCGAGATGAACTCCGGCACCAGCCGCACCGTTTCCTCCGGCCATGAGCGGCTTTCAAGATAGCGCCGGGCTATCTCCATGCTCCGTTTCTCGTGATTGAATGAGAACTTGCCCCCGGTTCCGGCGGTATCACCTTTTTCCTTGATGTAACCTGAGTCGTGGAACAGGGCCGCGGCGATTCCGGCAAGGAACATCTCCTCGCCGATGGGGGTCTCCTTTCTAACCTTGTTCCAGCCGCTGGCCATTCTGGCGGTGAGCAGGGCCACGTCAATGGCATGGCCGAGGTTGTGATAGCCGGTCTGGCAAGGCTCGTGGCTCTGCCAGCGGCCTTCGTATAGGTCGATCACGTCCGAGATGAGAGTCCTGAGGCGGGAGGGCACGTCCCCGTATTCTCCCGCGGCGATGTCCAGGAGGAGATCGATGCGGATCTGCTGGTCTTCTTTTTCGTTTTTCCTGCTTGCGGAGGGGGGCATTTAACCGTATTTCGCCTGACTGTGAAACGGCATGACTGCCGGATACGCTCTTGCTTTCCTGCGCGGGAAGGACGAAAAAATTATGGGTTTACGCATCCGCAAGGGGCGTGTTATAAGATTCCTTTCCCGATGCCGCCGCCAACCCGGCCGCGGCCTGCATGACAAAACTGAACCACGCGTCAACCGCGTTCTGCGGTTGGTGCGGGTCCGTCAACAGTTGATCAATATATAACATAATGGTCCGGGTAACAAAGGTTTCCTGCACCGCAGCAAAACAATTCTTTGGAGTCTGCAAATGGGCAAGACCATAACCGAGAAGATCTTTGCCAGCCACCTGCGCGACACTCCGTCGCCGGGCAATTACGTCCTCGACATAGACGTGGTCATGTGCCACGAGATCACCACCCCGGTCGCCATCCGCGATCTTGAGGACCGCGGCATGGACCGGGTGTTCGATCCGGCGAAAATCAAGGCGGTGATAGACCACGTAACCCCGTCCAAGGATTCCAAGACCGCCACCCAGGCCAAGATCCTGCGCGACTGGGCCAGGCGGCACGGTATCCGCGACTTCTTCGACATCGGCGCAAACGGCGTATGCCACGCGCTCTTTCCGGAAAAAGGTTTCATCCGTCCCGGCTACACGGTGATCATGGGCGATTCCCATACCTGCACCCACGGGGCATTCGGCGCCTTTGCCGCGGGCGTGGGCACCACCGACCTCGAGGTGGGCATCCTCAAGGGGGTGTGCAGCTTCCGGGAACCCAGGAGTATGCTGGTTGAGATCAGCGGCGAGCTCCCCGAAGGCGTGGGAGCCAAGGACGTGATCCTGAAACTGATCCGCGAGATCACGGTCAACGGCGCCACCAACATGGTCATGGAGTTCCGCGGCGAGGTTGTGGAGAGGATGAGCATGGAGGCGCGGATGACCCTGTGCAACATGGCCATCGAGGCCGGGGGCACCTGCGGCGTCTGCCTGCCGGACCGGGTCACCGCGGAGTACCTTTTCCCCTTCATGCAGGACGGGTTCGCCTCGGTGGACGAGATGGTGGAGGATTTCCGCAGGTGGCATTCCGACCCGGACGCGGAGTACGAAAAAGAGGTGCGGCTCGACGTGAGCGGTCTCTCCCCGCAGGTCACCTGGGGATACAAACCCGACGAGGTAAAGGACGTGGCCGACATGACCGGCACCAGGGTTGACCAGGTCTACATCGGCTCATGCACCAACGGCCGGATCGAGGATCTGCGGGCCGCGGCCAGGATCCTCGCGGGCCGGAGGATAGCGCCCACGGTGCGCGGCATCCTAGCCCCGGCCACCCCCAAGGTCTACAGCCAGGCCTTGGAGGAGGGCATAATCAGGATATTCATGGACGCGGGTTTCTGCGTCACCAACCCCACCTGCGGCGCCTGCCTGGGCATGAGCAACGGCGTGCTGGCCGAGGGCGAGGTCTGCGCCTCCACCACCAACCGCAACTTCAACGGCCGCATGGGCAAGGGCGGCATGGTTCACCTGATGAGCCCGCTCACCGCCGCCGCCACCGCGGTCGCAGGCGAGATCCGCGATCCCAGGGAGATGCTGTAGGCCGGAAGTCAGAAGCCGGAAGCCAGAAACCAGAAATCGGCAGGTTACGGATCAGATGGTTTCGTGCCTTCGGAGCCGTTTTTGGCTTTTACGCGAGGACGCGGGGCCATCATCATACGGAAGGAGAGTTGGAAAGATGAAGGAATTCGGAGGCAGGATCGTGCGGCTCGACCGCAGCGACATCAACACCGACGAGATAATCCCGGCAAAGTACCTCACCGAGATCAGCCGCGAGGCGCTCAAGCCCTACCTGCTGGAAGACCTCAAGCTGGACGGGTTCGATCCGGCGTCGGATGAGCTGAAACAGGCCGGGGTCATCGTCACCCGGGCCAACTTCGGCTGCGGTTCATCCCGGGAACACGCGGTATGGGTTCTCGAGGTCAACGGCATCAACGTGGTCGTGGCCGAGAGCTTTGCCCGGATATTCAGGCAGAACATGTTCAACTGCGGCATGCTGGCGGTGGAGCTGGCCGCGGCCGACATCGACCGCATTTTCTCGATGAAGGGGGATCTCTCCGCCGCGGTGGATGTTGACCGCGGGATCATCACGGTCAGCGGTGCGGACGGGAGCCTGGACTTTTCCTTCTCGCTCAACGATTTCGAGCGCGACCTGGTCAAGGCCGGCGGCTGGCTCGCCTACGCGGACAAGAAATATTGATGGACCCGTAACAACGGGTCCATCATCCGCCGCAGGACGCGGCGGCGAAATTGCGCTGTTTGAAAAACAGCGTAATTTCGAGAGGAAAGCCGAAGCTATGCTTTGGCTTTCCGTTGAGTAACAACGGCAGGAAGCCGTTGTTACGATTTCATCAATATTGATGGCCTCGTGAAAACGAAACCATCATGCGCCGCAGGATGCGGCGTGATTCCGTGCGGAAGGCCGAAGCCCGCGCTTCTGGCCTTCCGCATCGCCGACTTTACGAGGGGGTCATCAGTATGACCATGATCTCCTTGAGGGTGCTGCGGAGCATCATCTTGGCAAGCCCCATGGCGTCGTCGTTTTCGAGGAAAAGAATCAGCCTCAGGTCGGGATGGTTGCCGTCGGGCTCGAGGCAGCTCACCAGGGCGTGCCCCTTTGTGGTCTCGAGGTGGAGGAAGATGGAATCGCCGCCGCCCATGCCCGGTCCGGCCTTTCTGGCCTGAACCATGACATTGTTCACCAGCACCGCGGCCTGTTCCACGTCGAACCCGCCTTTCCCGGACACCTTGCACATGGTCTCGCCGCTGTGGCTGATGAGGGCGATGCCGCCGAAGCCGTCCAGGGTGGAAAAATCCTTCAGCTTGCCGTGCACCTGGGCCAGGCTCGCGGCGGACGCGGCCTGTGGCGGCGGAGGGGCGGCCGCGGCCGGTTCGGGCTCCGGCGCGGCTGGCTCCGGGACGGGCGCGGCCGCCGGTTCGGGCCGGGGGGCAGGCTCCGGCTCAGGTTCCGGTTCCGGCTGCGGCTCGGGCTTGGCGGCGGCCGCCTGGCTCTTTCTTTCGTCGATGAGCCGGGCCGACTCCATCAGCAGGTGCATGATGGTGAACTCTATCTTCCGCTCGATCTCCGGGCAGTCGTTCTCTATCTCGATGGTGAGGTCCTCGTCCTCGCTCCAGGTCATGATCTCGAAGGCGGCCTCCTCGCCGCTGATATTGCCGGTGCGGGCGTCGTAGAGCTCGCCCTTGCGGATGTAGAAGGTGCCGCTCCTGCCTTCGGATTCGATGAACAGGGTGCAGGTCTTGCCCTCCATGTCGATGAGCTGCATGAAGGACTGCAGGGAAATGCCGTTGATATGGCCGCGGGCGCCCTCCATGAGCTTTTTGAAGTCTATGGCCCCGAGATCCTCGAAGTTCAGGGGCTTGGCGATGAAGGTCACCGCGCCGAGTTCCTCGACCTTTTTCCTTATCTCAGGAGTGGCGAAGGCACTCATCACCACCACCGGCACGGAGGGGTGGTGGTTCTTCATGTAGGCGATGAGCTCGAACCCGTCCATCTTGGGCATGTTCAGATCGGTGACCAGCACACTGACCGGGTTGTCCTTGAGCACCCTGACCGCCTCGGAACCGTTTGACGCCATCAGGATATTGGCCTCGCCGGCGAATGTGCTGGCGAACCATTCGAGCAGGGTTATTCTGACGGTTTCCTCGTCGTCCGCTATCAGAATGTTGCGCATGTCAAGTTCCTGTTTGCTGGATGGTTGATGGATATCAGCCCGTGAAAAACAAGCGCGGCGGTTTTTCAACGGGCTGATACTGATATGGATGAAACCGGTCGGCGGGCCGTTGAAGAAAGACCCGTGTTTGTGCCCCGTCCCCGTGAATTACGATAACAGAGGCTATTGAAAAAATTCTAAAACATCGTCAGGCCGCAGGCAACAGGGGACATTCCGCCTTGCCGTCTCACTGTCCGGCGGCAAGGCTTTCGAGCCGCTGCCTGATCCTGCGGGCCCGCTCGATCCCTTTTGCCGCCTCATGGTTGCCGGGCTCGACGGCGAGCACCTGGCGCCACAACCGCTCGGCCTCGGCTATCGCGCCGCTGGAGTACAGGGCCCGGGCCCGGGAAAGCAGGGCCGCTGTCTTCGCCTGTGCCTCTTTGCGCTGTTTTTCCGCGTTTTCCGCCCCGGCCGCGGCCCTCATGCCTTTTCGAGGCGCCGCCGGAGCCCCGCCCCGTTCCGCCGCTTTCCGGATGGCGGCTGGGCTTGCCGGGACGCGCATGCGGTCAACCAGGGCCGCGATCCCCGGTGATGGTTCAAGGACTGCGGCCAAGGCCAGCCATTTTCCGGTCAGCTCTTCGTCCTTACTTTTGAGGGCCCATTCCCCGCACGCGGTGATATCGCCGGTCATGGCGGCTAGTTCATGGCGGCGGCGGTTGATCTTCCATCTGGTTGCCGGGCTTGTGCGCTCCGGCGGCATGGAGGAGAGCAGGTCCATTTCGTTTTTCAGGTAGATGGCGCGATTGACAATAAGCCTGCACGCAAGGCCGCGGTTGTCGTCAGGGGCGGCGCGGCCGGGAATGCGGTTTCCGGGAAAGGCGCATGAACACATGACCAGCAGGGACACGGCGAACGCAAGGCGGAGGAGGGCGGCCGGAGACACGGCTGTCATCGCTCTTCCCCCTCGCCGTCCCGCGGATCGTAGCCGGTTATCACCCTGAAGTTCTCCCGCAGCCGTTCCAGGTAATGGGGCGCGATGCCGAGCACCTTGTAGGTGGGCACCTTCTCCTCAAATCCGCGCAGCCGGATGCGTTCGTGCTCCACCACCCGGAACCGCTGCTGGATCATGGGGCGGCGGTATATATCTTCCGAGATGATGATCTGGCCCGGGCCCGACACCCCGCAGAGGCGGGAGGCGAGGTTGACCGAATCGCCGACCACGGTGTAGTCCATCCGGTTCTTCGAACCGAGGTTGCCGGCTAGCATGGTGCCGGTATTGATTCCCATCCTGAACTCGATCGCGGTTTCTCCGGCTTCCTGCCTGCGGCGGTTTTCCTCGCGGATTATCAGGCGGATGAGCTCGGCGCAGAACACCGCGTGGAAACAGTGGTCGGGATCGTTGTCAAGGGCGCCGAAGACCAGCATGGCGCAGTCGCCCATGTACTTGTCCACCATGCCCAGGCACAGCTCGCAGGCCCGGTTGATGAGGCCGAAATAGTGGTTCAGGATGCCGGCCACCTTTTCCGGTTCCATGCTCTCCGAAAGGCGGGTGAACCCTACCACGTCGGCGAATATCACCGAGCCGCGGATGCGGCGGCCGCCGAGGGTGACGTCGTCCACGTCCTTCAGGATGCTCGCCACCACCTGCGGCGACAGATAACGGTTGAGCATGCCCTCCAGCTGTTCCTTGCGGACGATGCCTGCGGCCATGTGATTGAGGGCCTCCATGAGCTGACCGAACTCGTCCCGCCTCCTTTCCTTGAAACGGAAGTTGAAGTCGCCGCCCCTGAATGCCTCGACCCCGTCCATGATCCGGTGTACCGGAGCGGAGACCCGGCGGCTGATGAAATAGGCGGGGAACGCCGCCAGCACCGTGGTCACCAGGGTGGCGAAGAGGATGATGTCGATGGTGGTCTCGCGGCTCTGCTCCAGGTATGAACGGTTGAAGGTGACCACCGCGTATCCTGCGGTGTATCCCTGATAGCGCACCGGCGCCGCGTAGCTGACGTGGGTGGCCCGGCCGATGCGCCATTGCCAGCTCGCCAGGCTGGAGTTCTCCGCGAAACGGGCGCGTATTCCCCTGGAGAGAACAGGGTTTTTCGAGGAAAATGTCAGGCCGGAACTGACCAGGAGCTCACCCTTGTCGGACAGGATTTCCGCCCCCACCAGGGAGTCGCCGGAGAGCAGGCTCGTCACCATCACATTGAGGGAGAGGCTGTCTCCGGCCATCAGCGGTTCCCGCGCCATTCTGGCCAGGTAGCGGCTCATGGCCGCGCCGAAGTCGTCGGCCTGCCGGGCCTGGATGTCGCTCAGGGTGGTGGAGATGACCCATCCGAGCGTGGCCATGGCCCCGCAGATCACAAAGACCAGCAGGGCCGCGAGCCGCACCGCCAGCGGCGGCCGGAGAATGTCGATTATGCGGTGGAGGCTTTTCATCGTGGAACGGATGGCGCTGTTGGCCGAAGATGGGCCGGATTGACGCAGCAGGGAAGTATTCTAACGGTTGTGGGCGCAAAATAAAGGAAAATCCTGAATCCGGGAGCGTTTGGATCAGGGGCTTAGCAGCCCGTTGAAAAACTACTGCGCTTGATGATGCGGCGTCAAAATCCGGCTTAAAATGCTCATTTACTCCAGTAAGCTTGCGCTTTTTACTCGGCGCACGGCGCCTCGCCCTTCGGGCCGGCAGCATGCTGCTGCCGTTCTCTTCGCTTCGCTCCGAGTCGCCGGATTTTTCCTTGCCTCGTCTGCGCTCGCTACGTTTTTCAACGGGCTGTTAGGGATTCAGGGAATGATGGTCTCATAACAACCAGATCTTACTGACTTCTGTCTCCTGTTTCCCGTCTCCTGTCTCCTGAACGCGAAGCCGTCAGGCCGCCGGCAGCATGATGCCGTGTTCGCGGCAGTAGGCGATCATCTCGCCTGCGGGCAGAGGCGGGCAGATGAAGTGGCCCTGGAGCATGTCGCAGCCGTTCCTGGTCAGCTCTTCAGCTATCCGCGCGCTCTCAACCCCTTCGGCCACCACCCGCAACCCCAGGTTTTCGGCAAGATTGATGGTTGACATGACTATGGCGTAGTCGTCCCTGTCCACCAGCATGTCCAGGACAAAGGACTTGTCTATCTTTATCTCCCTGACCGGGAGCTGCTTTAGCACGGAAAGGGACGAGTAGCCGGTGCCGAAATCGTCGATGGAGAAGTTTATCCCCAGGCGGTGTAGTTCGTAGATGACCCGGTGGATGTTGTCGCTGTCATGTATCATGCTGCGCTCTGTGATCTCGAAGAGGAAGTTCCCCGGACTGAGCCCCGACTGTTCAAGAAGCTGCCTGACCAGGATGACCAGCTCCGGGTTTCTCAGGTCGCGCACCGAGATGTTGATCGACACCGGCAGGTCTATGCCCTCGCTCTGCCACGCGGCCTCCTGTGCGAATGTCTGCTCCAGCACGACCCTGCTCAGGTTGCAGATAAGGCCGCTCTGCTCGGCAAGGTCGATGAACTCTCCCGGCAGCATCATTTTTTCCCTTCCGCCGAAGCGCCAGCGGATCAGGGCCTCGACCCCGGCCAGCACCTGATCGCTGGGACGGACCTTGGGCTGGTAGAAGACCTCCAGGGCCTCGTGTTTCTTGATGTCCTCGCGCAACCGGTTGACCATGATCAGGTTGTCGAAGGTGAAGGCGTCGTGGCGGCCGCTGTAGATGACGAATTTCTGGCCGCTGCTCTTGCAGGAGTACATGGCGATCTCGGCCCTCTGCATGAGCATCTCGCCCTCGCGGCCGTTTTCCGGGTACATGGCCGCGCCCATGCTCACGTTTATGGTAAGGCTGTGGCCCTCGATGGCGAATGGTTTCCTGAACGCAGCCCCGATCTTGCGGCAGGATTCGATCACTCCCTCGCGGTCCACGTCGGGAAGCAGGATGGCGAACTCGTCTCCGCCTATTCTCGCCACCGTGTCCGTGCCGCGCACGGTCTGGCAGATGCGCGGGGTGATGAGTTGAAGGAGGTAGTCGCCGTAATGGGGGCCGAGGGCGTCGTTGATCTCCTTGAAACGGTCTATGTCGAGAATGACCACGGCAAAGGAGCGGGATTCCCGGTCGGCCGCGGCGATGGCGTTGTCGATGTTCTCGAGCAGGAGGTTGCGGTTTGGCAGGTCGGTGAGGGGATCGTGCAGGGCCCGGTGGCGCTCCAGGGCGGTTATCTTTCTGATGTCGCCGATGGTCAGGTAGCTGACCCGCGACACCACGGCGACGAAGATGCCGCCGCCGGACAGGATCAGGGATACTATTATATCCATGTTGTCCACCGGATGGGTGAGGGCGTTGAGCAGGAAGGTGAAGTACCCGGCGATGAAGAACAGCACCAGCATGCCGAGCAACTGCCAGTAGCTGCGTTTGCTCAGGCCGGAATCCGCTATCCTCTTGATGGGGACTATGGACGCTATCAGGCCGGCGGCGCCGGAGAGAACCAGGAGTGCGACGAGGATGCCTTTCATTGTCTGTTCACGGATGAGGGGAGTTTTCTGGATGGATCATTTGGGTGTTATGTCATTTCTTTTGCAAAAGAACTCCCCCTGCGGCGATATCGCCGGGCTTCCGGTATATAACCGCATGGCGGCGGGCAAGTCAATCACCGGTGATGTCCTCCAGCGCGGTTTCCATGCCGGGGAAACGGAATGCGAAGCCGGCTTCGCGCATTCTTTCCGATTCCACATGCCGGCCGGACAGCAGAATCGAGGCGGCCCCGCCGGCGACGAGACGCACCAGCGCCGCCGGGACCGCCGGCATGAAGAACGGCCGCCCGAGGGCCCGCGCCAGGCTGCGGGAAAATTCCCGGTTGTCTACCTTGTCCGGAGCCACGCAGTTGAGCGGGCCCGAGAAATCCCTATTGGATATGACGGTCATGATTACCCCGATGAGATCACTGATGTGAATCCACGGAAAGGGCTGGCCGCCGCGTCCAAGGGGCGAGCCGAGACCGGCCCTGAACACGGGCAGCATCCTCGCGATTGCACCGCCTCCTTTCCCGAGAACCACGCCGAAACGGCACAGAACCACCCGGCAGCAGGCCGCTTTTGCCTCTTCTTCCCATGCCGCCGCTACCCGGGCGAGAAAGTCGTTCCCGGCCGGATCCGATTCCGTGGCCGTGCCGCCGCGGACCCCGTAGTATCCGACTGCGGACGCGTTTACCAGGACCATGTCATCCCTGCGGCTGAGGTTTATCGCCGTCACCAGTGCCCTGGTGGTGCGGACGCGGCTTTCCAGGATGAGTTTCTTCCCTGCCGCGGTCCAGCGCCTGAAGATCGAGGCCCCGGCTAGGTTGACCACCGCGTCCGCGCCGGCGATGGCGTTTTCCCAGGCTTTCGGATCATACGGATCAATGGTGAGCAGTTCCGCTTCGTCCGGAAGCCCACTCCGCCGTCTTCCCCGGCTTGCGACCGTGACTTCATGGCCTGTGCGGACAAGATGCGCGGCAAGATGGCGGCCGACAAACCCGCTTCCGCCGCTGATCACCGTTTTCATCATGATTTTCCTGCTGATTGTTGTACCTTCATGGCCTGGCTCCATTCATATTATATGGCCGCCGATGCGTAGGAGAGCAACGTGCATGCCGGTTAAGGAAATAAAAATCGAAAAACTGATAAGCGACGGCCGCGGGCTTGGCCGGGACAACGGCGGCATGGTCTGGATGGCGCCGTACACGGTCCCCGGCGAGCTGGTCCGCCTCCGGGAGCTGCGCCGCCGCAGCGGCCGTGTGGACGGCCGCTGCGTGGAGGTGCTCGAGGCCTCGCCTCTGCGCACAAGGCCGCTGTGCCCCTTTTTCGGCGAATGCGGCGGCTGCCGGCTCCAGCATCTGGAATACCGGGCCCAGTTCCGTTTCAAGGCAGAGGCGGCCCTCGAGACCCTTGGCCGTCAGCCCCTCCTGCGGGAGCAGCTCCGCGAAAAATTGCATCCTGAGTTCGTGGTGGCGGATCGACCATTTGGATACCGCCAGCGGGTGCGCCTTCTCTGCGACCGCAACGGCAGAGTGGGGTTCCGGGAGCGGGAAAGCCACCGGCTGGCGGCAATCGACAGATGTCTGCTCGCCTCGGCCGCGGTCGGCCGGGTGGTAACGGCCGCGGCCGGCCGTGGAATACCGGAGGGGCTTTCCGGCCTGGTCCGGGAGCTGCTCATCGAGGAAAGCCCTGCGGACGGGCAGACTTTCGTCACCCTGATCTGCGCGCGCAGGCCCCGGCCGCGGGAGACCCGGGCCGCGGCCGGGTTCATCCGGTCCCTGGCCGTGGATCACGGTTTTGCCGCAGGCCGCGGATTCAGCCGGATGACGCTTGTCGGCGACGGCGGCGCGCTCATGGCCTTTCATGCCTTTGCGGGCAAGGAGGGAAGGAGGATGACAATCGTGGTCGAGCCGGGCGGCTTCTGCCAGGTGAACCAGGAGCAAAACCGGAAACTGGTGCGGACCGTCTGCGGCCTTGCCGGCAGGGACAAAAATATTCTCGATCTCTTCTGCGGGGCGGGGAATTTTTCCATTCCCCTTGCCCTTGTCGGCAACAGGGTGACCGGCTGTGACATGCAGCGGGCCGCTATAAGGGCGGCGGAGAAGAACCGGGAATCGGCCGGGACAGCAAAGGAACGGCTCACCTTTTTCCGCGGACCGGCGGACGAACTCTTCAGCCGGACCGGCGGAGACTGCGACATCCTCCTCGTCGATCCTCCCAGGAGCGGTTTTCCCGGCCTCGCGACCGGGATCGGGAAAAGCGGGGCCGCAAGGCTCATATACGTTTCCTGCAACCCGGCGACCCTGGCCAGGGATCTGGCTGCGGTCTGCGCCGCTCAGCCGGGCTGGCGGCTCGTCCGCCTGGTTCTGATCGACATGTTCCCCCAGACCAGCCACCTGGAGACGGTGGCGGTGCTGGAGCGGTAACAGCCCGTTGAAAAACTACTGCGCCTGACGATGCGGCGTCAAAATCCGGCTCAAAATGCTCATTTTTCAACTGGCTTGTAACCGGCCAGCCGCTTGCGGCTTCTCCAAGGATTGATGAAATCGTAACAACGGCTTCCTGCCGTTGTTACTCAACGGAAAGCCAAAGCGTAGCTTCGGCTTTCCTCTCGAAATTACGCAGTTTTTCAAAC
>JALWTY010000208.1 GCA_026993265.1 Desulfobacterales bacterium | reverse complement strand
TTTCGCCGCCGCGTCCTGCGGCGGATGATGGACTCGTTGTTACGAGTCCATCATAGATGGGGTCTGCTATTTAGTTGTTCACTCGAGGACCTTTTAGATGATCCTTCCCATCCTCAAATACCCGGACAAGCGGTTGCGGCGGGTGTCGCGGCCGGTGAACGAGATCGACGACCGGATAAGGAAACTGGTCGAGGACATGGCCGAAACCATGTACGACGCCCCCGGCGTGGGCCTGGCCGCGCCCCAGGTGGGGGAGGACATCCGCCTGGTCCTGGTGGACGTGGCCGTGCGCGAGGACGAGAACAAGCGCGACCTCCAGGTGTTCATCAACCCCGAGATCCTCGCGGCCGAGGGCGAACAGGTGGGCGAGGAGGGCTGCCTGAGCGTCCGCGACTTCTCGGCCCCGGTCTCCAGGGCGATGAAGATAAAGGTCCGGGCCACCAACCTCGAGGGCGAGACCGTGGAGTTCGAGGCCGAGGAGTTCTTCGCCCGGGTGCTCCAGCACGAGTTCGACCACCTGGACGGCAAGCTCTTCATCGACCGCATAAGCCCCCTGCGGCGGGCCATGTACAAGAAAAAACTGAAAAAGATCCTCGCCCGGGAAAAGAAGAATGGCTGAGACCGGCTACCGCATCGTCTTCATGGGCACGCCGGATTTCGCGGTCCCGGCCCTGCGGAAACTGGCGGAAAGCCGCCACCGGGTCGTGCTGGTGGTGAGCCAGCCGGACCGGCCCCGGGGCCGGGGCCGCAAGCTCACGCCCACCCCGGTGAAGAGCGCGGCCGCGGACCTGGGCCTTGCGCTCGTCCAGCCGGAAAAGATAAAGACCGGCGAGTTCGCGGACCGGCTGCGGGAAACGGCTCCCGACCTGGCCGTGGTCGCCGCCTTCGGCCGCATCCTGCCAAAGGAGATAATAGACATCCCCCGGCTCGGCACCATCAACATCCACGGCTCCCTGCTCCCGGCCTACCGGGGCGCGGCCCCGATCCAGCGGGCGATCATCAACGGCGAAACCACCACCGGAATCACCATCATGCAGATGGACGAGGGCATGGACACCGGCGACATCCTCCTGCAGCGGGAGGTGGAGATCGGGCCGGACGACACCAGCGGCACCCTGTTCCCCCGCATGGCCGAAACCGGGGCGGAGCTGCTGCTTGCGGCCCTGGACCTGCTCGCGGCCGGGCGGCTCACCCCGGTTCCGCAGGACGATTCCCGCGCCACCACGGCCCCGCCGATCAGGAAGGAAGAGGGTATCCCGGACTGGAACCGTCCCGCCCGGGAACTGGCCTGCCTGATCCGCGGGCTCGACCCCTGGCCCCTGGTCAAGGCGAGGCTCGATGACGAGGACATCCGCCTCTTCTCCCCCCGGCCGGTGGACGGCGACCCCGGCGCGGAACCGGGCACCGTGGTCCGGGCCGACGGCGAGGGGGTGCTCATCGCCTGCGGCCAGGGCCTGCTTTTGGTCCGGGAGCTGCAGCGTCCGGGGGGCAAACGGCTCGCGGCCGCGGACTTCCTCCGCGGCCGGCCCATCGAACCGGGGCAGAGGTTCAGGGGATTAGGGTTGCCGAGGTCATGAGGTGAAATTTCCACCAGGGCATCTTCTCTTGCGCTTCGGCCGGGGCAGGATCGCGGCCGGTCTGGTCATCGCCGTGGCCGTGGCCGTGGTCCTGTTTCTGGCCGCGCGCCATCTCCCCTTCGGGGAAATGCTCAGCCGGGCCGAACTCCTGCGGGAACGGATAATCGCCTTTGGCCCGGCCGCGCCACTGGCCTACATCGGGGTGCAGATCGCCCAGGTCATCGCCGCGCCCATTCCCGGCGAGGTGAGCGGCCTGGTGGGCGGCTACCTCTTCGGCGGCTGGGCCGCCTTCTTCTACTCCACCGTGGCCCTGGGCATCGGCTCGGTCATCGCCTTCTTCGGCGGCCGGCTCATCGCCGGGACCTTTCCGGAAAGGATCCGCAGCAGCGGAACCTACAAAAAATTCAACCACCTGGTCAGCGGCAACGATTTTCTCCTGCCCCTGGTCCTCTTCGTCTTCCCCGGTTTTCCCAAGGACTCGCTCTCCTACGTCCTCGGCGCAAGCGACATGGACTGGCGGCTGTTCGCGGTCATCGCCACCGTGGGACGGATGCCCGGCACCCTGGTGCTCTCCTTCCAGGGGGCCCAGGTGTATGCGCAGGACTGGCGCGGGCTCTTCGTCTTCAGCCTGGCCGCGGCAGTGGTGTTCGCGCCCATGTTCCTCCTCCGCCACCGGTTGGTCGCGGCCCTGGGCAGGAAGGGAGGACGGCCGTGAAGCTGGCCTGGCTCGACTGCGCCGCGGGGGTGAGCGGCGACATGCTGCTCGCCGCCATGATCGACGCGGGCGCTGATCCCGGCCTGCTGAAGACCCTTCCCGCGGCCCTCGGCCTCGACGGCTGCCGGGTGGATATCCGCGAGACCGCCAGGGCCGGGTTCCGGGCCCTGAGGGTGGAGGTGCGGCCAGGGGAGGAGAAACGGCACCGCAGCCTGGCAACGGTCAGGGAAACGATCAGCCGCGCCGCCATTGCGGACAAGGGCAAGGCCATCGCCATCGGGACCTTCGAGCTCCTGGCCCGGGCCGAGGCGAAAGCGCACGGCTGCGGGGTGGAAGAGGTGCATTTCCACGAAACCGGCGCGGCCGACGCGCTCATCGACATCACCGGCGCGGCCCTGCTCTTCCTCGACCTGGGCATCGACGAGCTGCTTGCCTCGCCCCTGCCCATGCCCCAAGGCGCGGTGGAATGCAGCCACGGCGCCATCCCCCTGCCCGCCCCAGCCCTGGCCGGAATCCTGGAGGGAGCCGAGGTTTACGGCGTGCCCTGGCGCGAGGAATGCGTCACCCCCACCGGCGCGGCCATCACCATGACCCTTGCCGCGGGATTCGGCCCCATGCCGGCGATGCGCCTGGCCGGGGTGGGCTGCGGCGCGGGCGCAAGGGAAAGAAGCGGCCCGCTTGCCAACATCCTGCGGCTGTTCACCGGCAAGGGCTGCCTTCCCGCCGACGAGGTGGAGATAATCGAATGCAACATCGACGACATGACCCCGGAACTGGCCGCCAACCTGGTGGAAAGGCTGCTTGAAGCCGGGGCCCTGGACGCCTGCCTGCTTCCGGTGATGATGAAGAAAGGCCGCCCCGGCTTCCAGCTCCAGGTGATCGCAAGGCCCGGGGACGGCCCGGGCTTGAGGGAACTGGTCTTCCGGGAGAGCTCGACCATCGGCCTGCGCTACCGCAGGCAGCCGCGGCTCATCCTGCCGCGGCAGACCGGCACCGTTGCCACCGCGGCGGGCCGGGTGAAGGCAAAGATGGTCACCGGCCCGGACGGCCCCCGCATCACCCCGGAATACGAGGACTGCCGCCGGATCGCCCGGCAAAGGAATCTTCCCCTGACCGAACTCTACCGGGCAGTGGCAACCGCCGACCCCAAAACCTTCGAAGCGGACGAGTAGAAAAATGCCCGATCCCGCCCCCCGACTTTCTGGTTTCTGTCTTCTGGCCCCTGGTTTCTGATATGTCCCGCCTGATCATGCTGATAGCCACCGGGTTCGGGGTCGGCCGGATACCGTTTGCGCCCGGCACCTGGGGCAGCCTCCTGGCCCTTCCCCTGCACTGGTTCGCCGCGTCCCGCCTCTCCATGGGCGGACAGGCGGCCCTGATCGCCGCCGTGGCCCTGGTGGCGGTCTGGAGCGCGGGCGGGGCGGAAAAGATCCTCGACCGGGCCGATCCCGGCTGCGTGGTCATCGACGAGGTGGCGGGGATGCTCGCGGCCCTGGCCTTCCTGCCCGCTTCCCCCGGATGGCTTGCGGCCGGGTTCCTCCTATTCCGCCTCTTTGACATCGCCAAGCCCTTCCCGGTGGGCTGGCTCGACCGTCACCTCCACGGCGGCCCGGGCATCGTCATCGACGACCTGGCCGCGGGCGCGATGAGCGCAATGATCCTGCACGCGGTCAGGCTGTTTCTGACGCCGTAATCGCCTTGCCCCGGACCGCCATGAAATGGTATGATGGTTTGTTATGAAACAGGGGATTCGACATGCAAGGGGATACCACAATCACGTACCGTCTCGACCTTGGAAACGATGAAATCGTCGAGTTCGACATCGACACGGAAAGGGGGCTGACAGACGGCAACGGGCACGACACTCCGGAGTGGGCGAGACTGGCGTTCTTCCGCTGCGAACACTGTCCGGAGAGAGAGGACGCCGAGGTCTGCTGTCTCGCCATATCCCTCGTGCGGGTGGTGGACCGCTTTCAGGCCATCATCTCCCACGACCGGGTAACGCTCGAGGTGATAACCCCGGAACGGCGCATCTGCCAGGAGACCACGGCCCAGCGGGCCATGTCCTCGCTCATGGGGCTGCTCATCGCCACCAGCGGCTGCCCGCACACCGATTTCCTCCGGCCCATGGCCCGTTTCCACCTGCCGCTGGCAAACGAACAGGAAACCGTCTACCGGGCAGTGTCATCGTACATGCTGGCGCAGTACTTCCGTCACCGGCAGGGGCTTGCCGTTGATCTCGACTTCACCGGCCTAAATCTCCTCTATCACAACCTGCAGATAGTGAACATGAGCGTGGTCAGGAGACTGCGCAAGGCGAGCCGCACCGACTCCTCGGTGAACGCCCTCATTCTGCTCGACCTCTACGCCAAGGCCATGCCCTTTTCCCTCGCCGACTCGCTCGAGGAATTCCAGCACCTGTTCGCGGCCTACCTCGAGCCGTAGCCGGCCTCACGCCCCGGTCACCGCGGCGATCTCTTCCTGCATGGCCTCGATCACCGCGAGCGGGTCCGCGGCCCGGCTGATGGGACGGCCCACCACCAGGTGATCGGCTCCGCGGCGCACCGCCTCGGCCGGGGTGATGATCCGGGTCTGGTCGTCGCCGCCCGCCATCCGGTTGGCGCCGGGCCGTATGCCTGGGGTGACCATGATCAGGCCCGGCCCGAGTTCGCGGCGCAGGTCTTCGGCCTCTAGCCCGGAACAGACCACCCCGTCGCAGCCCATCTCGAGAGCGCGCGCGGCCCGGAACCGGACCAGGTCGGCCACCGGCCGGGTGAGGCCCATGGCCGCAAGGTCGCTTTCCCCGAAACTGGTCAGCACCGTGACCGCGAGAATCCTGACCTCGCCCCTGGCGGCGATGGCCGCCTCGAGGATGGCGTCGTTGCCGTGGACGGTGGCAAAGGTGATGCCGCGGCCCGAGAGCCTCGCCACCGCCCTCCTCACCGTCTCCGGGATGTCGAAGAACTTGAGGTCGAGCATCACCTTGTGGCCCCGGTCCACCAGCCGGTCGACCACGGCGAACCCTTCGGCCAGAAAGAGTTCGAGTCCCACCTTGTAGAACCCGATCCCGGCCTCGGTCCGTTTCACCAGATCCATGGCCGCATCCCCGTCCTCCACGTCCAGGGCGAGGATGATTCTGTCTCTCAGCGCTATTTCCCTTTTTTCACTCATGGCGCCGCCCCTGTAATTGCGTCCGTCTCGATCAGGCACCTGACCCCGCCGCCGAGCCGCAACAGCCCCTGGTCGGGGAAAAACTCGAACCCGCCGCCGCGCACGCGGACCGAAGGCCCGATCATCTCGACTCCGGCGCGGCTGCTGATCCGGTTTCTGCGGCTTTCGTAGCGGGCCGCTTCCGTGCGCACCAGATAGCCGTCCGCGGTCCGCATCTCGACCCCGCCGGACAACTGCAGGAGCCCGGCCCTGTCATCATAGGCACCGGCCGCGGCCCGGATGGTGGTCACGCCCCCGCCTGCGAGGCGGCGGGCCACCACTCCGTGGAGCCGCATCGCCCGGCCCGCCTTCTTCACTACCCTGTCCACACGCATCTCCAGCTCCGCGCCATCCGCGCCGACGCGAAGGAACCTGGCCCCGGTGACCGTAAACTCACGGCCGGACGGGACCGGAATGTCGTCCAGCTCAAAACCGCTCCTTACGGTGAGGAACGAGGAGATGTCCTTCCAGAACAGGATCAGGGCAAGGGCAGCACAGGCTGACAGTATCCTTCCGGCGGCAAGACCTTTCATGGCCCGGCGTATTCGGCAAGCAGCCGCTCGTAGTCGCCCCGGGCGACGATGATCAGCTCGCACAGCTCCCGCACCGCGCCGCTGCCGCCGGGGTAACGGCTGATGAAATGGGCCGCTTCCTTCACCTCGGGCGCGGCGTCGGCCACGGCCGCGGCCAGACCCACCCGCCGCATCACCGGCAGGTCGAGCCAGTCGTCGCCCATGTAGGCCACCTCTTCGGGCGAAAGGCCGGTCTCGGCCAGGATCCTCTCGAACACCTCGCCCTTTTTCCCCGCGCCCTGGTAGAGCTTCGCAATTCCCAGGTTCTCGGCCCGCATCTGCACCGCCCGCGAGCTCCGGGCCGTGATTATCCCCACCTCCACCCCGCTCTTCTGCAGCAGACGGATGCCGAGGCCGTCGCGGGTGGAAAAACGCTTCATCTCGCCCCCTTCCGGGCCGTAGGCAATGGAACCGTCGGTCATCACTCCGTCCACGTCGAGGAGGAGAAGGCGAACCGCCCCGGCCCGGGCAAGGCATCTCTTCCACCCGTAGCCGCGGGATTCCCGCTCATGCCTCTCCCTGGCCCGGGCGATAAGCCCGGCGGTCAGTTCGCAGTCGCCGGGATATGGCCTCTTCCCGCCCATCACGCACCTTGCTCCACCATCGGCGCCACCGTGTGGTGGATGGCGAGAAGATCCTCGAGCAGGGACTCGACCCCGTCAAGCGGCATGGAGTTGGGGCCGTCGCACAGGGCATGGTCAGGGTCGGGATGGACCTCCATGAACAGGCCGTGGATGCCGCTCGCCACCGCGGCCCGGCAGAGATGGGGGATGAACTCGCGCTGACCGCCGGAGGCCCCGCCCGCGCCGCCGGGGAGCTGAACGCTGTGGGTGGCGTCGTAAATGAGCGGGCAGCCGAACCCGCGCATGATCGCGAACGAGCGCATGTCCACCACCAGGTTGTTGTAGCCGAACATGGTGCCGCGCTCGGTAAGCATCACCCCGGCGGCGCCGCTCTCTTTCAGCTTGCCCACCGCGTGGGCCATGTCGGCCGGGGAGAGGAACTGCCCCTTCTTGAGGTTCACCGGCCGGCCGCTCCGGGCCGCGGCCACCAGGAGATCGGTCTGACGGCAGAGAAAGGCCGGGATCTGGATGAGGTCCAGGACCCGGGCCGCGGGCTCCACCTGCCAGGTCTCGTGCACGTCGGAGACCACCGGGACTCCGGCCGTTTCCGCGACCTCGGCGAGAACGGCCAGCCCCTTTTCCATGCCGGGGCCACGGAAGGAGGAAAGGGAGGTGCGGTTGGCCTTGTCGAACGAGGCCTTGAAAACAAAGCTCACCCCCAGCCGGGCCGTGATCTCCTTCAGCCGCGCGGCCACCTCCAGGGCAAGTTCGCGGCTCTCGAGCACGCAGGGGCCGGCGATAAGCAGAAACGGCCGGCCAGGCCCGGCCTCGATATCCTTTCCTATTGCAACCGGACGCAAGACGGCCTCCTCGAAAACGGCCTCAGCCTGCCTGGTTCACAGCGGCGCGGATGAATTCGCGGAACAGGGGATGGGGATCCATGGGCCGGGACTTGAACTCGGGATGGAACTGGCAGCCGAGGAACCAGGGGTGGTCCGGGTACTCGACTATCTCGACCAGGGCGTCGTCCGGCGAGGTGCCGCTTATCACCAGGCCGGCCTCCACCAGTTTCTCCCGGAACTGGGGGTTGAACTCGTAGCGGTGGCGGTGGCGCTCGCTTATCTCCTCGCTCCCGTAGGCGGCCATGGCCAGGGTGTCGGGCAGGAGGCGGCATGGATAGGCCCCGAGCCGGAGGGTGCCGCCCTTCTCGCTGTCCAGGTCGCGGGTCTCCACCTTCTGGGTGCGGTAGTCGAACCACTCCCGCATCAGGTAGATGACCGGGTGTTTGCTGGTGTCGGAGAACTCCTCGCTGTCGGCGTCTTTCATGCCGGCGATGTTTCGGGCGAACTCGACCACGGCGAGCTGCATCCCGAGACAGATGCCGAAGAAGGGGATCCTGCGTTCCCTGGCATAGGTGATGGCGCGGATCTTGCCCGCCACCCCGCGGCTGCCGAACCCGCCCGGCACCAGGATGCCGTGGCAGCCGGAGAGCAGCTCGTCCGGGTCCTTCTCCTCGAGCTCCTCGGCGTTGACGTAGCGCAGCTCCACCTTGACCTCGTTGGCCACCCCGCCGTGGACCAGGGCCTCGTGCAGGCTCTTGTACGACTCGGTCAGGTCCACGTACTTGCCGATGATGCCGATTAGCACCTTGCCCTTTGGATTCCTTATCTTGCGGATGAGCTCCTCCCAGGGCTCGAGCCTGGGGGTGCCGGTCCAGACGTGGAGGAGGTCGAGGATCTTGGCGTCGAGCCCCTCGCGGCTGAAACAGAGCGGCACCTCGTAGATGTTCTTCACGTCCACCGCGGTGATGACCGCGTCGGTGGGCACGTTGCAGAAGAGGGAGATCTTTTCCTTGAGGTGCTTCGCCAAGGGCTTCTCGGTGCGGCAGAGGAGGATGTCGGGCTGGATGCCGATGGCCCGCAGCTCCTTGACCGAGTGCTGGGTGGGCTTGGTCTTGAACTCGCCCGCGGTCTTGATGTAGGGCACCCAGGTGACGTGGATGAAGATGGAGTTGTCGCGGCCGAGGTCCAGGCGCATCTGGCGGATGGCCTCGAGAAAGGGCTGGCTCTCGATATCGCCGACCGTGCCGCCGATCTCGACTATGGCCACGTCGGCCACCTCGTCGAGCTGGATTATGGCCTGCTTGATCTCGTCGGTGATGTGGGGGATCACCTGGACGGTGCCGCCCAGGTAGTCGCCGCGGCGCTCCTTGGTGATGACCGCGTTGTATATCCGGCCGGAGGTGTAGTTGTTCATCCGGCCGAGGCTTGCGTGGGTGTAACGCTCGTAGTGGCCGAGGTCGAGATCGGTCTCGGCCCCGTCGTCGGTGACGTAGACCTCGCCGTGCTGGAAGGGGTTCATGGTGCCGGGGTCCACGTTGATGTACGGGTCCAGCTTCTGGATGGTGACCGACAGCCCCCGGCTCTCCATCAGCGCGCCGATTGCCGCGGCCGCAAGCCCCTTGCCGAGGGATGACAGAACGCCGCCGGTGATGAATATGAACTTGGTCTTGTTGCTCGCCTTGATCCTGGTCATTTTTCCCTTTGTGAGGCTGGGTTTGAAAGGAAGGACGGCCGCGAACCGCGGCAGCCGTCACCCACTATAGCAACCCGCCCAAGCCAGGGCAAAATTTTTTTCCGGCCGTCATCCGGCCGTCCTCAGCCTAAAATAGCTAAACTTTCCCGCCCTTTTTTGTTACCCTTTGCCCCCATGGGAGCCCGCCTGCTGACAACGTTCTTCATCCTCGCCCTCCTCGTCTCCGCCTGCAACGGCCAGAAAAAGCAGGTGGAAAAGGCCGCCGCAGACCCGGTCACCGCGGCCGCAGGCGTTTCCGCGTCAAGGAAGGGATGCCAAGGCTGCCACCGCCTGGAGATGGACAGCGAGCACGACCTGGCCTGCACCACCTGCCACCGGGGGCGCGACAACCTCGCAGACCACGAGGAGTCCCACCACGGGCTTGACGCCCACCCCGCCCATCCGGCAAGAATGGCCGGCACCTGCGGCCGCTGCCACCACCAGGTCCAGACCGCGGCCACATCCCTCCACTTCACCCTCAAGAACGAGGTCAACCTGGTGCGACGCCACTTCGGGGCAAAAAATGATATCCCCGGCCTCACCGCCATAAGCCTGCCCGATCCGCCCCGCGATATCCTCGGCCTTGCCGACGACATGCTCCGCCGCCGCTGCCTGCGATGCCACCTCTACTACGAAGGCGACGCCTATCCCGCAACCAGGCACGCCACCGGCTGCGGGGCATGTCACCTCGGCTACCGCAACGGGGAAATGGTCTCGCACCGTTTCATTGCCAGGCCCGGCGACGACCGCTGTCTCGCCTGCCACTACGGCAACCGCGTGGGCGGCGACTACTACGGCATGTTCGAGCACGACTACAAATGGGAGTTCAGAACCCCATACCAGCCCAACGGCGACTATGCGCCCAGGCCCTACGGCGTGGAGCAGCACCGCCTCGCCCCCGACGTCCACCGCCTGGCCGGGCTTGCCTGTGTGGACTGCCACAGCGGCCGGGAACTGATGGGAAGCGGCCACGGTCACGGTAACGGCAGAACAGAGCATATAACCTGCCGCGCCTGCCACCGGTGGCGTCCGGGCTCGCCCCCGCCGTTGCCGAACATGAAGGCGGACGACGGCCGTCTCTTCATCTCGCCCGCGAACGGCCGTGGCCCCATAGCGGTTCCGCAGATGCGCAATCCGGCCCACCGCGATTACCCGGCGTCAAGAGTGGACTGCGCGGTCTGTCACGCCCGCTGGGCCTTTGTCGACTGGGGCACCCACCTCATCCGCATCGACGGCGAGGAACTCGACGACTGGACCGAGTTCGTGGTCCAGTCCAGTTTCGAGGCTGAATGGCAGCTCAACCGCACCCTGCACAACGGCGACGACGGCCCAACCTTCATGGCCGACAAGATAACCGGAGTCCTGCGGCCGGGGATATGGCTCAAGGGATTCGAACGGCGCCGCTGGCTGCCGGTGCCGGTAGGCCGCAGCCACGACGGCAGGCTCAGGGTAATGCGTCCCCTTCTCGACCTGCATCTGTCATACGTGGACGCAAACGGCAACGTGATCCTGGACTCGGCAACCGCGGGCGCGGCCAGGGTATGGCTGCCATACACCCCCCACACCATCGGGCCGGCCGCGGTCTTCTTCCGCAGACGGCTGTCGGAAAACCTCGCAAACTTCGGAAATGTCACCCATTAACAGCCCGTTGAAAACGACTGCGAGCGCAGTCCCCCCCCAAGGGGCTGACAACACACTTTCGAACGCTCACGGATTCGGGGCGGCGCTCATCCTCCTGCTGGCCGCCGCGGTCATGACCGGCTGCGCCGCATCCGGCGGAACAAAGGTCAGGGTCATCGATGGCGGCGTCAAGGTGCGGATGGTCAAGGGCGGCGGCAAGACCCGCCGCAACGCCCCCTACAAGCAGGCCCCGGCCGCGCTCAGGGTGGATCCGACCCTGAAACCCTACACCGTGGCCGGCCATACCTATTACCCCATCCCCTCGGCCCACGGATTCGAGCAGACCGGCATCGCCTCATGGTACGGCCGCGATTTCCACGGCAAAAAGACCTCGAACGGCGAGACCTACGACATGCACGCCATGACCGCGGCCCACAAGACCCTGCCCATGAACACCATGCTGCTGGTGAAAAACCTCGATAACGGCCGCGAGGCGGTGGTGCGGGTGAACGACCGGGGGCCGTTCGTGCGCGGCAGGATAATCGATCTCAGTTACGCGGCCGCGAAAAAACTGGGGTACGCGGCCAAGGGCACGGCCAGGGTCAGGATAACCGCCCTGGCCGAGGCGGAAAGGAGGCCCGCGGCTAAACCTGCAACCATCAGGCTCAAACGCCACCCCGACTTCGACTCAGGCGAGTTCTTCATCCAGATCGGCGCCTTCAGGAGCAAAAAAAACGCGGCCAGGCTGAAGGACAGGATGCTCTCCTGGGGAAGGAAGGCGGTGGTGAGAAAGGGCGAGCTTGCCGGCCGGCCCATATACCGGGTGCAGGTGCGGGCCGGGAAAAGCCTGAAAAAGGCCCGCCACCTGGAACGGGCCCTGGAACACGCAGGCTTCCCCGGCGCATTCGTTATCGCCCGGTAGCCGAAACGGCCCCGGCAGCCACTGACGGGACCGTTTTCCCGACGGCAAACAGCGAAAACGGCTAGCGGTCTTCCCCGGCCGCCTCTTCCAACCCCTTCAGAAACTGCCCCATCATCCGGCCGGCCTCCTCCGGGGTCATCTCGCCGCTGTCCATCTTCTGCTGGAGCTCTTCCATGTTCATCTGCATGCCGCTCATGCGTTCCGCGGCCATGCGTCCGGCCCGCTGGGCGGAGATGGAGAGGATGGCCAGCACCGCGGCGATCCCGCCGAAGACGATCCAGGCCTTTTTCGCCCCTATCCCGTGGACCTCGACGCTGGCGCAGACCACGAGCCAGGTGCCCCAGGCCGCGGGAACCAGCGCCCCGAGGTAGGGCACCGGATCGATCAGGGCGGTGAGCGGGCTGATGGCGCAGCTGTAGGCCAGGCAGCGGTAGGCGGTCTCGTAGTCCTCGGCCGAGCCGAGGATCTTCCAGATGACAAAGACCACGGCCGCGCCGATGAAACCGAACAGGGCGGTGAACACCGGCACGAGCACCACCGAGGCAAGGGCCATGCCCATCCCGGCCGCATGGCCGAAACCGATCATGGCCATGACCGCCCGGACCAGCCCGGCCGCCACCCCCATGACCACCATGAACACCAACGGCGGGACAAAACCGCCCTTCTTCGCCATGCCGCGGTAGAACTCCGCCGGCCGGGTGATGACCGCAACCGCGTCCGGGACGATGTTGCCAAAAAGGTTCGCTCCGCTGTTCTCGCCCATTTTCAGCCTCCTTGTTCCTTCATTCTGTCCTGCGGCCCTCACGGCCGGATGGAGAAGAGGATAACATGCCGGGCAAGAATCAGGCAAAAAAAACCCGGCCGAACGGCCGGGTCTCCTGCAAGTGGGCCTGCCGGCCCTGTTCAGTGCTTGAACGAGCGCTGGCCGGTGTACTTCATCGCCACCTGGGGATCGGCCTCGTTGCAGGCCTCGATGGTCTCGAAGTCGCGCATGGAGCCGCCGGCCTGGAGGATGGCGCTCACGCCCTGGCGGATGCCCACGTCGGCGCCGTCGCGGAAGGGGAAGAAGGCGTCGGAGATCATCACCGAGCCCGGCAACCCGGCCCGGTCCTTCCTGGTCTGCTCGTCGATGGCCTCCCTGTCGGCCGGATCACGCTCGCCCTTTTCGATCGCAAGGACCAGGTCGGCGTAGGGGATGCCGAAGCGGTCGAAGCAGAGGATGTCGGCGTACTTGATATAGGCCTTGTGCACCGCGATCTCGGCCACGCCGACCCGGTCCTGTTCGCCGGTGCCGATGCCCACGGTGCAGCCGTCCTTGACGTAGATGACCGAGTTGGAAGTGACCCCGTGCTCCACGGCCCAGCCGAAGATCATGTCGTCGATCTCCCGCTGGGTGGGCTCGCGCTCGACCCGGTACTCCTTGCCCTTCCAGGTGGCGACCGCGGGTTTGAGGTCGGCCGCGCTCCTGATGGAGTTGACCGCAGACTGCTGGACGATGATGCCGCCGTCGATCAGGCTCTTGAAATCGACGAAACGGTATTTCTCGAACTCCTGGAGCCGGTCGATGCGGCTGATGCGGATCACCCGCAGGTTCTTGCGGCTCTTGAGGATGTCGAGCACGCCCTCCTCGAAGTCCGGGGCGCAGACCACCTCGAGGTAGTTGCCGCTTATGAGCTCGGCCGTGGCCTTGTCGCAAGCCCGGTTCAGGACCAGGGCCCCGCCGAATGCGGCGATGCGGTCGGCGCGGTTGGCGCGGTTGTAGGCCTCGGAGAGGCTGTCGGCCTGGGCCGCGCCGCAGGGGTTGTTGTGCTTGAGGATGACCGCGGCCGGTTTGCCGGCCAGGTACTTGATGATGTTGAGGCCGTTGTCCACGTCGGTGAGGTTGATCTTGCCCGGATGCTTGCCCACCTGGAGCATGTCCTCGGCCGCGATGCTGCTCACCAGGCCGTTGCCCGGGGCGATGAACTCACAGTCGCCCAGGACCAGGTTGCCGCCCACCAGCTCGTAGAGGGCCGCCTCCTGGTCCGGGTTCTCGCCGTAACGCAGGCCGCGCTCCTCGACGCTGCCGTCCTCCTGGGTGAGTTTCCAGGTGCGCTTGCGGTAGACCAGGGTCTGGTCGCCGAAGCTGATCTTCATCTCCATGGGGAAGTGGTCGCCCAGGATGGTGGAGTACATCTTCTTCATGTCAGCCATTTAT
>JALWTY010000207.1 GCA_026993265.1 Desulfobacterales bacterium | reverse complement strand
GGCCAACGCCGGCCCCGGCACCAACGGCTCCCAGTTCTTCATCACCCACGTTCCCTGCCCCTGGCTCGACGGCAAGCACACCGTCTTCGGCGTGGTCGGGGACGAGGCCGACCAGGAGGTGGTCAACGCCATCGTCCAGGGCGATGTGATAAGAAAGGCCTCCCTCAAGGGCGACCCCGGCCCCCTGTTCGAAAAGATGGCCGACCGGCTCACTTTCTGGAACGCGGTCCTGGACTCCTGACCGCCGGGCGGCGGCGCGTTTTCCTGCCGGTGGTCTTCTGTAACAGATCGCGCTGGCGTCTTCTCGCGGCCCGGCCGCGGGCCACGGCGATCTTTTTCCCTTGCGGCGAGATCCCGCAGACGTACATGGCGGTGGAGATGGTGCCCGGGGTGGGGGTGAAGTCCTGGGCCGCCTCCGGCGAGAGGCCGGCGCGGGCCAGTCTTTCCGCCATCCTGCGGGCCGCCTCCTCGTCCGCGCCGGGGTGGGCGCTTATCAGGTAGGGCCGCAGCCTGAGCCTTGTCCCCAGGTCCCGGGCGGCCCTGCGGGCCGCGGCCATGAACCGTTCGCACACCTCGAAGCCGGGTTTGTGCATCAGCTCGAGCACCCCGGCCTCGGTGTGCTCCGGCGCTATTTTGAGGCGGCCGGGGCTGTGGCGGCGGATGATCTCGCGCAGCAGGGCCGGGGTCTTTAGCAACAGCTCCATCCGCAGCCCCGATGATATGAGCACCCTTTTCACTCCCCCTGTTTTCCGGCAGCGCGAGAGCAGGTCCAGGAAGGCCTGCTCGTCGATCTCGAGATGCGGGCATACCTCGGGCATGAGGCAGTCACGCCGGGCGCAGCCGCCTTTTTTGCATCTGGTGGCGTAGAGGTTGGCTGTCGGGCCGCCGAGGTCGGTGATGGTGCCGCCGAAGTCCGGCGCGGCCGCGATCCTCTTCACCTCGGCCGCCACCGACTCCGGGCTCCGGCTCACCACCCGGTTTCCCTGGTGGCGGGAGATGGCGCAGAAGGAACAGTTGCCTACGCAGCCGCGCACGATGGTGACCGAGTCGCGGACCATCCTCCAGGCCGGCACCTCGCCCGCGGCCGGGTGGGGCCTCCGCGCAAAGGGCAGGGCGTGGATACGGTCGAGCCCGGCCGGGGCAAGGGGTGGCGGCGGGTGCTGGACCACGGCTGTTCCGCCTTTCTGTTCCTGGAAGAGGATCTTTTCCGCGCCGCTGCGCGCGGTTTTTTCTATTTCGAGCTCTGCCGCCATGAACCGGGCGGGATCGAGGCTGATCTCGTCCCAGCCGGGCAGGCGGACCGCCCCTTCCGGCGCTGTTTCCGGCCCGGTCCTCTCGCAGGTGCCCGGGATTCCGGAGAGTTCCCGGCCCGAATCGATGCGGCGGGCGATCTCCAACGCCTGGACTTCCCCCATGCCGTAGACCAGGATGTCGGCCTTTGCGTCGGCGAGGATGGAGTTGCGCAGCCGGTCCTGCTTGAAGTCGTAGTGGATGAAACGGCGCAGCGAGGCCTCCACCCCCCCGAGGACCACGATCACCCCGGGCCAGGCGGCCCGGGCGAGCGAGGCGTAGACTATCGACGCCCGGTCGGGCCGGCGGCGGTTTTTTTTCGTCCGTTTCGTCCGTCCGCCGGGGAAGTATGGATCGCCGCCCGGCGAGTAGGCGTCGCGTTCCCGCACCCGGCCGTTTGCGCTGTAGTTGGCCACCACCGAGTCGAGGTTGCCCGCGCTTATGCCGCAGAAGAGCCGCGGCCGCGGCAGACGGAGGAAATCGTCCGGCCCGTCCCAGCGAGGCTGCGGCAGCACCGCCACCCGGAAACCGTTGTCCACGAGGACGCGGCCGATGAGGCTTACGCCGAAAGAGGGATGGTCCACATAGGCGTCGCCCGTGACCAGGACCACGTCGATCCCGTCCCAGCCGCAGGCGGCGATCTCTTCCCGGTTTGTTGGCAGAAAAGGCGGTTGTGTGAGTTTCCCTGGCATTTGCCTGGCTCCCTTGACGGCGGTGCGCCGCTGTTTATCATAAATCAAGGGCGCTTTGATTGTCTCTTTGTCCCTGTTTTCAACAGCCCCTTAGCAGCCCGTTGAAAAGCTACTGCGCTTGACGATGCGGCGTCAGAGTCCGGCTGGAAAATGCTCATTTACCCTATGTAAACTGCGCTTTTTCGCCGGATTTTTCCTTGCCTGCGCTCGCTACGTTTTTCAAGGGGTTGTTAGAAAGGCGCCCTTGACGCCGTTTCTTCCCGCGGCGTCTTGTTGTTTCCGTACCTTGTGTCCGTCCGGACCTTGCGGTGATTTTTGTAGCGTTGTCCATTGGCGGTCCGGCCGCGTTTCCCGGGCAGGACCGGCCCTGGCCGCAGACGGCAGTTTGGATAGTCCAAGTTTTATCCGGTTGGGAGGGAATGCGCTATGAAGATTGCTCAGGTTGCTCCGTTGTTCGAGAGTGTGCCGCCCAAGGGCTACGGCGGGACCGAGAGGGTGGTTTCCTGGCTGACCGAGGAGCTGGTCCGCCAGGGCCACGAGGTGACCCTGTTCGCAAGCGGCGATTCCGAGACCGCGGCCGAACTGGTGCCGGTGGTGCCGGAGGCCCTGCGGCTCGCGGGCAGGACCAGCGACCCGGCAGCCCTGCACGTGATGATGCTCGGCAGGATCGCGGAAAGGGCCGGTGAGTTCGACTGCATCCACTTCCACGTCGACTACCTCCACTTCCCCATGATGCGGCGGCTGGAGGTTCCCCATGTGACCACCATGCACGGCCGGCTCGACCTGCCCGAGCTTGCGCCGCTGTTTTCGGAGTTTTCCGACATGCCGGTGGTCTCCATATCGAACGACCAGAGAAGACCCCTGCCGCACGCCAACTGGCAGGCCACGGTCTACAACGGCATGCCCGCCGATCTCTTCCGCTTCAACCCCCATCCCGGCGACTACCTCGCCTTCCTCGGCCGGATCTCGCCGGAAAAGGGCGTCGAGGCCGCCATCGACATCGCCGTCCGCTCCGGGATGCCGCTCAAGATAGCGGCCAAGGTGGACGAGGTTGACCGCGAATACTTCGAGAACAGGATAAAACCGCGCCTGTCCCATCCCCTGATCGAGTTCATCGGCGAGGTGGGCGGCGCGGACAAGGAGCGTTTCCTCGCCGGCGCCAGGGCGCTCCTCTTCCCGATAAACTGGCCCGAGCCCTTCGGCCTGGTGATGATAGAGGCCATGGCCTGCGGCACCCCGGTTGTCGCCTTCAGGCGCGGCTCGGTGCCCGAGGTGATGGCCGAGGGCCGCAGCGGTTTCATCGTCGGCGGGGTTAACGAGGCCGTGGCCGCGGTCAGCCGCATCGGCATGATAAGCCGCCGCGCCTGCCGCGAGCATTTCGAGGAGAACTTCACCAGCGCGGCCATGGCCGCGGGCTACCTGGAGGTCTACCGACGTCTGATCGACGAGCGGCTGCGGCCGCGGCTTGCGGTGTAATGGCCTCGTAAAAAGGTCGCATCGCGGGCTTTTTACGAGGCCAGAAGTCAGAACCCAGAAGACAGAAGTCGGTAATATCGGTAAGTTACTGATTGGTTGGATGGTTTCGTGCATCCAGGAGGTTTGCCGGGCAAGTGGAAGACGTCATCCGCATAAACGACCGCTGGTACGTGCTGGCCTCGTCGTCCCGGGCCGATGACCGCACCCGGGTGCTGAAAGACGAGTACGCCTTTGTCATCTTCGACCGCCACGGCGACATCCAGCCCATCGGCGTGGGCGAGCAGGGGCTCTACTTCCGCGACACCCGCCACCTCTCCCACTTCGAGCTAAAGGTGAACGAGCGCCGGCCCATGCTGCTCAACTCCATGGTCCGCAAGGACAACACCATGCTCGCCGTGGACCTTACCGTGCCCGATCTGTACCGGGACGGAAAAATCCTCATCCCCAAGGGCGCGGTGCATGTCTTCCGCAACCAGCTCATCTGCGGTGACGAGCTTCATGAGCACCTGCGGCTTGAGAACTTCGCGGCAAGGGCGGTGAGCCTGGAGGTATGTTTTGCCTATGCGGCCGACTACGCCGACATCTTCGAGGTCAGGGGCGCGGAACGGGAGAGGCGGGGGGAATTGTTTGCCGCGGAGACCGGACCGCGGCAGGTGGTCATGCGCTACTGCGGCCGCGACGGGATGGAGCGCCTGACCCGGATACGTTTCAGCCGCGACGCCGACAGGATTTCGCCTGAACAGGCCTGTTTCATGATCAGGCTTGCGCCCGGCGCAAGGGAGGATCTCTACCTCACCGTGACCTGCGCCGCCGGCGAAAAGAGCGCCGCAAGCCATGACCCGGCCGCGCCGCACTACGAAAAAACCTTTTCCACGGTCTGCGACCGCGTAAAGAAGTGGCAGATGGAGACCGGCCAGGTCTTCACTTCCAACGAGCAGTTCAACGACTGGATCAACCGTTCCGCCGCCGACCTGCGCATGCTCACCACTGTCACGGAGAACGGTCCCTATCCCTTTGCCGGGGTGCCCTGGTTCAGCACCCCCTTCGGCCGCGACGGCATCATCACCGCCCTGCAGTACCTCTGGTTCGATCCCTCACTGGCCCGCGGAGTCCTCGAGTTTCTCGCCGCCCGCCAGGCCCGGGAGTTTGATCCGTCCCGGGACGCGGAGCCGGGCAAGATCATGCACGAGACCAGGGAGTGCGAGATGGCCGCCACCGGCGAGGTGCCCTTTTCCCTCTACTACGGCAGCGTCGACGCCACCCCGCTGTTCGTGATCCTGGCCGAGGCATGGTATCAGCGCACCGGCGACCTGCGCTTCATCGAGCGCATCTGGCCCAACATCACCGCGGCCCTGGACTGGATCGACGAACACGGCGACATCGACGGCGACGGTTTTGTCGAATACGCGGCCAGGACAGAGCGGGGGCTTGTCCATCAGGGGTGGAAGGATTCCAACGACGCGGTCTTCCATGCCGACGGCTCCCCGGCTCCCGGCCCCATCGCCCTGTGCGAGGTGCAGGGGTACGTGTTCGCGGCCCGGCAGGCCGCGGCCAGGCTATCGCTGCTCATGGGCGAATACGGCCGGGCGAGCGAACTGCAGCGCCGGGCCGACGAGCTGCGGGAGAACTTTGACCGTCATTTCTGGAGCGACGAGTTGGGCGGATACGCCCTGGCTCTCGACGGCGACAAGAAACCCTGCCTCGTGGCCTCGTCCAATATCGGCCACGCCCTGTTTGCGGGCATCGCGAAACCGGACCGGGCCGCGCGCTGCGCCGAACTTCTTTTCAGCGACAGGATGTTCAGCGGCTGGGGGGTGAGAACCATCGGCAGCGGCGAGGCCCGTTTCAACCCCATCTCCTACCACAACGGCTCCATCTGGCCGCACGACAACTCCCTGATTGCCGTGGGTCTGGCCCGTTACGGCATGAAGGAGAAGTGCATGCGCATCCTCACCGGCCTGTTCGACGCCAGCATATACATGGAGCTAAACCGCCTGCCCGAACTGTTCTGCGGCTTCGACCGCCAGCCGGGCCAGGGGCCCACCCTGTATCCGGTGGCCTGCCTGCCCCAGGCCTGGGCCAGCGGCGCGGTTTTCTTCATGCTTCAGGCCTGCCTGGGGGTGTCGTTTTCGCCGGAAAAGCCCCAGCTCAGATTTGACCATCCCCGGATGCCGGGATTTCTCGACCACATAGTGGTCCGCAACATCCAGGTGGCGGGCGGCAGCGTTGACCTGCGTTTCGAACGCCACGAGAATGACGTGGGCATAACGGTGTTCAAGCGCAGAGGCGACGTGGAGATAGGAGTGCGGTTGTAGTCAGGAGACAGGAAACAGGAGACAGACACAGCCCTGGCGAGGCCGTGCGCCGGTGGCCGCCTGGATTGTTTTGGTGGCCTTTATCCTTTGCAGCCCGTTGAAAAACTACTGCGCTTGACGATGCGGCGTCAAAATCCGGCTCAAAATGCTCATTTACCCTATGTAAACTGCGCTTTTTCGCCGGATTTTTCCTTGCCTCGTCTGCGCTCGCTACGTTTTTCAACGGGCTGTTTGGCGGCCTTTTTTTCCTTTTTCTTGCGGTACATGATCTCGTCGGCCCGGTGCATGAGATCGGTCAGGGAACAGGGTTTGTCGTGGTCGTAACGCACCGTGCCGCAGCTCAGCTCCAGGGGGAATTTCTTGTTCTTGCCGCTGTTTCTTTTTTTCAGGTTTTTTTCCAGGCGGGCCAGCACTGTTTCTTCGTTGCGTTTGCCCTTGCGGTCGGAGAACATGACCACGAACTCGTCCCCGCCGACGCGGGCGATGAGGTCCGCGGCCCGGAAGGTGCGGTTGAGGATGGCGGCGGTCTCTATCAGGGCCAGGTCGCCGGCCTTGTGGCCGTGGCGGTCGTTTATCACCTTGAGATCGTCCAGGTCGGCGAAGAGCAGGAACAGCCCCCAGTGGTTGCGGCAGGCGGCCTGGAGCTGTTTTTCCCCCAGGGTGATGAAGCCGCGGCGGTTGAAGATCCCGGTGAGCTCGTCGGTGAGGGAGAGGTGGCGCAGGTGTTCCTCGGCCTTCTTGCGTTCGGCGATGTCGTGCATGAACAGGACCAGTTCCTTCTGGTCGCCCACCCTGGTCATGGTGACGGTCAGCTCCACCGGCACCTCGGCCTCGCCCCGGTAGAGGACGTTGGTCTCTATGCGTTTGCCGAAAAAGTTCCCCCGCCTGCCACTGGTGACTTCCCGCAGGCTTTTTTTATGGCGGCGGCGCAGGGATTCCGGCATCAGGTGGAGAAAAGGACGTCCTATGATCTCCTCCTTTCTCCAGCCGCAGAGCAACTCCGCCTGTTCGGGCCATTCCCGGATTATGCCGTCTCCGTCGATCATGACCACGGCGTCGGCGGCGTTTTCTATGACAGCCTGGTAACGCGCCCTGGCAAGGCGCAGCTCTTCTGTTTGAGCCTTGAGCCCGGCGAGTTCGGCCTCTAGGGCGGCTACCTTTTTTTCAAGCTCCTTGCAGGCCGGATCTTTCATGGTTGCGGGGCCGATATGTGAAATGGTCCTTCCTCCCTTTCCTGTCCTGATGACCGAACATTATACGGGGAAGAAACGCGGGGAATCAAATTGTTTTATTGTCTTGAAAGGCGCTTTTTTTACCGTTAGGGTTGAGAACGGCAATCCCTTGCGGCAGTAGCGGACAAAGGCGCGGACCATGACCTTCCTTACCAGGCTGCTCAACCGTTTCAGCCCCAGCGGCGGGCTGGTTCTTCTCCTGCTCTCCATCGTGGTGGGCGCGGTGACCGGCCTGGCCGCCGTGCTCTTCATTCGTCTCATCGCCTTTATCAACTATCTGTTCTACGGAGGCCTGGCCGAGTGGTTCGCCGCGCCGGGGCGCTTGTGGTTCGTGCTTGCGCCGGTTATCGGCGCCTTGCTGGGCGGGCCGGTGATCGCCTTTTTCGCCTCCGAGGCCAGGGGGCACGGGGTGCCCGAGGTCATGGCCGCCCTGGTGTTGCGCGGCGGCCGCATCAGACCACGGGTGGCCGCGGCCAAGATCGTCGCCAGCGCCCTGTGCATCGGCACCGGCGGCTCTGCCGGCCGCGAAGGGCCCATCGTCCAGGTGGGCTCCACCTTCGGCTCCACCCTGGGGCAGTGGTTGAAGCTATCAGAGGCGCGGATAAGAAACCTGGTCGCCTGCGGCGCGGCCGCCGGGATCGCCGCCACCTTCAACGCCCCGCTTGCGGGCATCGTCTTCAGCATCGAGGTGCTGGCGAGCGAGCTCCAGGTGGCGCTATTCGGCAACGTGGTCCTGGCCGCGGTCAGCGCCAGCGTGGTCAGCCGCCTCTTTCTCGGCGCCCGCCCGGCCTTTTCAGTGCCCGCCTATACCCTGAACTCCTCGTGGGAGATCCTTCTCTACACCTTTCTCGGCCTGCTGGCCGCGGTCACCGGGGTGTTCTTCATCCGTATGCTCGACGCCTTTGAGCGTTTCTTCGACGAGAAGGTGACCGTTCCCTCGGTGATCAAACCCGCGGCCGGCGCCGCCTGCCTCGGCCTTATGGCCTGGTTTTATCCCCACATCCTCAGCCTGACCTCCATCTTCCCGGAAGACTCGCGCCTGGGATTCCCCATTCTGCAAAACATCCCCCACATCTACGGCTCAGGTTTCGACTTCATCGATCAGGTGCTCAAGGGCGAGGCCCCGTTCGCGCTGCTTTTCATGCTGGTGTTCCTGAAACCCCTGGCCACCTCCTTCACCCTGGGATCGGGCAACTCCGGCGGGGTGTTCGCGCCGTCGCTCTTCACCGGCGCCATGCTGGGCGGCGCCTTCGGGCATGTGCTTGCCTGGATCTCGCCCGGATTCCCCGTCTCCATCGGCGCCTACGCGCTCGTCGGTATGGCCGCGGTGTTCGCGGCCGCGGCCCGGGCCCCGCTCTGCGCCATGCTGATCGTCTTCGAGATGAGCAACGATTACCAGCTTATCCTGCCACTCATGGCCGCCTGCATGACCGCGTCCTATCTGGCCCAGGGGCTTGAGCCCGATTCCATCTACACCATCAAGCTCTCCCGCCGCGGCATCCACTTCGTTCACGGCCACGACCTCGACATCATGCAGGGGGTGAGGGTGGAAGAGGTGATGAACCCGGACCCGGTCACCATCGGCCGCGACGACTCCTTGGCCGATCTGTTCGTCCTCTTTCAGGAGACCCATCACCAGGGGTTCCCGGTCCTCGATCCAGGGGGCAGGCTCTGGGGAATGGTGTCGATGCAGGACATCCGCCGGGTCATCCAGGACATCGAGCGGCAGCCCGAGGGCAAGAAACGCAGCCTCGCCGAGATAACCGTGGCCGAGGTGGCCACCACCGACCTGGTCGTCGCCTTCCGGGACGAGCCCATCTGGATGGCCATCCGCCGCATGGCCCCGCGTGATCTCGCCCGTTTGCCGGTGGTGGAAAGGGACGATGAAAGGCAACTCGCCGGCATAATCAGCAGGAGCGAGATCCTCAAGGCCTACCAGGTGGGGCTGATGCGCAAGCAGCACGACCAGACCATGCGGGAGAGCATGCTGCTGCGGCCCGGCGGCATGCAGATCATCGAGGAGCGGGTGGAGCCTGGCGCGGCCGTGGCCGGGAAGCGGATCGGTGATCTGCGGCTGCACCAGAGCACCTCGGTGCTCTCGGTCAACCGCGCAGGCGAGGTGATCACCGCCACCAGCGGCACCGTGCTCGAGCCCGGCGACCTGGTGACCATGTTCTGCCGCAGCAAACACTACGACGAGATAAGACGCATGTTCCGGGGGGAGGCGGGCTGACGGCCCGCGGGCAAGGCAGGGGAACAGCCGCCGCGGGGCGCGGACCCCTCAGCCGCCGGTCAGGCGTTTGGCGATCCCGGCCACGTGTTCCCCCTGGAAGCGCGCCCCGGCGAGCTCGTTTCCGCTCGGACTCCGGGAACCGTCCGGCGCGGCTATGGTGGTGGCCCCGTAGGGGGAACCGCCGCTCACCTCGTTGACCGTGAGCTGGCCCTGGAAGGAGTAGGGCAGCCCGACCACGACCATGCCGTGGTGGAACAGGGTGACCATGAAGGAGAGGATGGTGGTCTCCTGGCCGCCGTGCTGGCTGCCGGTGGAGACGAACACGCTGCCCACCTTGCCGATCAGGGCGCCTTTCTGCCAGAGACCGCCGGTCGCATCTAGGAACTGGCGCATCTGGCCGCACATGTTGCCGAAACGGGTGGGGGTGCCGAAGATTATCGCGTCGGCCCCGGCCAGCTCCTCCACCGTGGCCGTGGGGATCTCCGCCATCGCCTCCTGGGCCGCGGTTGCGCCCATCTTCTCGATCACCTCCGGCGGCAGGGTCTCGGGCACCCGCCGCAGCTCCGCCTCCGCGCCCGGAACCTTTTCCACCCCCTCGGCCACCGCCTCGGCCATGGTCTTCACGTGTCTGTACAGGGAATAGAATGGGATCAGGATTTTCATTTTCCGGCCTCCGTTTTCTGTTTGCGGGTGTGTCCTGTCCAAATACGATAGGACAGATCCGGCGGGGAAGAAAGCGGAAGCGGAATCACTTGGGGGAAAACATCCGGCATGGAGCCCCGCTGGCCCGGACCACCTCGAGGCAGGGGAGGTAGCGCGATTTGAAGCCCATCCCCCGGCACTCGTAGGGGTGGGCCGGCTCGTGGGTTATGCGGAGGAAACGGCAGCGGAAGCAGTCCGGCCTCTCTTTGTTCTTTTTTCCGTTCATCGTTCGGCGGCTATCCTCCTCAATCCCTCGATGAGGACGAAACGGCCCAGGGGCTCGATCCGGCAGGGCATGCTCATGACAAAGACCCGGTTCTCGCACAGGCCGCCTGACAAAAAAATCTCGTCCGGAGAACCGGCGAAGCGGTAGGCGTTTTCGGCAATGCCGCGGATGAAGCTGGCCACTGCCTCTTTTTCGTCCATGCCGCTGGTGATGGCGTCGAAGATGCTGCTCATGCCGAGCACCCCGCAGGTGACCGGAAAACTCTTTTCCGGCCGCTTTCCCCGGCTGAAGTCGAGGCCGTAATAACGTTCGAGCAGCTCGATGGTGAATCCCATGGAGGCGCCGCATTCGGCGTTCCAGCCCATGTCGTCGAGGCGGCCTCCGCGGTAGCGGACGAACTTGATGTCGCGGCTGCCGCAGTCGAGCAGGAGAAAGTCGTCCCTGCCGATCAGGGCCTCGCCCCCGCGGGCCAGGGCGATGAGCTCGTTGACGTAGTTGCGGGAGCGTTTGCGGCCGTTGTGGCCGGTGGCCAGGTCGGCCCGGAATCCGGGGGGCATCTCCCGGCTGGGGACGATGCGCGGCGGCCCTGCGGCCTCGGCGATCTTGCAGTAGCTGGTCCCGAAATCGGCCAGGATCATCTCCCTCCTCCCGACAGTTCGAGAAATGCCTCGATCTTGGCCCGGGCGCTGGCGGTGGCGGTGGCGTCCACGTCGAGGTAGAGGCCGCGGGGATGGATCGACGCCAGGTGGCGGGCCAGGGCGGTCTTGGCGCAGAAGCTCTGGGCGAAGAATACCGTGGGCACCTCGGGGTTGAACATGGCTTCCATTTCCGCGTCGGCCGGGGTCTTGTTCTCCATGCAGCGGCTCCAGCCGTAGACGTGGGTGGTGTCGGGAAAGAGCGCGAGCAGGGAGAAGTCCCGCGGCGGCACCCCCCAGAACCCGGCCGTGGGCCTGCAGGGGGGAAGCTCCCGGTTGCGGGGTTCGGCCTCGAGCACGCTCGCGGTGATCCGCTCCATCTTCTCCACCAGGGGCAGGCCGCTTTCGCACACCGGGTTGCCGAATGGGCGCGTGTCCAGGTTCCTGGTGGTGATGATGGGGGTTTCGATCCGGTCGCGGAGGATGGCGGCGGTGTGGGCCGCGGCGTCGCACTTGCCCGGGCCGGTGTCGATGACGATGAGGTCGAGGTCCAGGTGCAGGGCGTTGACCACCACGGTGCGGAGGATGGCGCAGTAGACCCGGGGCAGCAGGGTGACCGCGCATTCGAGCCCGGCGTCCACCAGGCGGGCGTCCAGGTCGGCGATCTCGGCCCCGCGGCGGTTGAACTCCTCGATGACCGCGAGCGGCGGCACCCCGACGATTCCGACCTTGGTCATCTTTTCCGGCAATATGATATCGCTCATAACCGCACCTTTGCGAAGAGGAACAGGCCCGCGGCAAGACAGGCCGCGTGCGCCGACCAGGCGAAGAGCGCCGGCGGCGCGGCGGTGCGGCTCGCGGCCATGGCAATGGAAAAGCTCCACCATCCCCAGGCGAGAAAGGCGAGCACGCAGCTTGCCGGAATGGCCACCGCAAGCCCCGCGTTCCAGCGGCGGATCATGAGGATTAGAAGCGGCAGGCCCACAAGCGCGAGCGGGATGCCAAGGAAGAGGAAGGACAGCCTCTTCTGCAGGGTGAGGGCTGCGGCCCGGTCGCGGTTTTTTTGCGCAAGCAGGGTGGACAGCGGCACCTCGTCCAGATGGTATGGCGGCAGGAAAAACTCTTCCGGACGGTCCGGCAGGGAGACGGCCGTGTTTTTCAGAAAGAGCGGATCAGCGCCCTCCCTTTCGATGAAGACGTCCTCGAGCCGCCAGAGGCCATTGTCCCACCGCGCCCTGCGGGCCGAGAGAAAAACCTTGATGCTGTTGTCCGGGTTGCGGGCGGCGTAGCTGAAGGCGGTGAAGAGGTTTTTTTCGTCAGTGCGCCTGAAGGCGTAGATGCCCTCTGCGCCGCGGTGGAAGGTCATCCCCCGTATTACCGTGCCCCGGGCCTTTTCGTTCTTGACCTCCTCGTACCAGATGCGGTTGGTGGCGGCGGTCGCGGCCGGGGTCAGCCACTGGGCCGCGGCCGCGGTCAGGAGACTCGCCGCGGCCACGCAGGCCATGATCGGAACGATTATCCGGGCCAGGGTGATGCCGCAGGCGTGCATGGCCAGGATCTCGCGGTTGTGGCTGAGGACGGCCACGCATATCACCGCCGCGAGCAGCAGGCACACCGGCATTATCTGTTCGCATATGAGCGGCAGCTTGAAGGCGAGGTAGTGGAGGCAGCTCAACGCGCTCTTCCCCGCCTCGAGAAAGTCGTCCACCTTTTCGATGAAGTCGATGAGCAGGTAGATCCCGGCCAGGGCCGCGAGCACGAGCAGCAGGTTCCTTGTGAACATGTTGGCGAGATAACGGTCGAGCAGGGTCATGGCTTTTTCCCGGACCTGAATGGGAGCATGGCGAGGATTTCGCCTGGAGTCGGCAGGTGGCGGTCCCGCGCCATCTGGTACAGCAGGATGGCGGTGACGGCGGCCAGGGCCGCGTCCGGTCCCCAGATGGCCGCGGCCACCGGCATTCCGCCGGTCTCGGCCGCGGATTTGCCGCTTGAGAGCAGAACGTAATAGAGCATGAACAGGACGAGCCCCGCGCCAAGGCCCGGCGGTTTGCGGCCCGGCCCCGGGCTCATGCCCAGGGCCACGCCCGCGAGGGTGAGGATGAAACAGCCCAGCGGCAGGGCGAAACGCTGGTGCAGTTCACTTGCCAGTTCCCGCCCCCTGGGGCTGTCCGGGCCGTGTCTTTTTATTCCGGCCGCAAGCTCCGTTATCGAGAAGCCGCGTTCGTCCACCACGTGGACCGAGGTCTTGCCGATGACCCGGGGCGGCTCCACCGGCACGGTGAGGTCGTATTCCTCGAAGCTTACCGCTTCCCCCCTGTCCGCGCCCAGCCGCAGGGCGGTGCCGCGCCCGAGCCTGAGGGTGACCCTCATTCTGTCGATATCCGGGACGAGCTCGCCCGTTTCCGCGCTGATGGCGAGCGGCGCGGCCGGATCGCGCAGGTCGGTGAGATAGACCCCTGTCAGCCTGCCGGTGCCGGGATCGGCGCGGTCCACGTGGATGACCACGTCGCGGATGGCGTCGACGAACACCCCTGGCCTGATTCCGGCCGCGATCCGGTGTTTTGCCAGGCGGATGAAGAGCCGCTTCATGTTCACCGTGGCCGCGGGCGCGAGTTTCACCGTGGTCCACACGGTCGCGGCCGCGGTGAGCCCGGCGAAGACGACCACCGGAAACAGCAGGGGAAGAAAACCGACCCCGCAGCTTTTCAAGACCAGGATCTCGTTGTCGCCGGAGAGGCGGGAGAAGGCGATGATCGCGGCGAGGGAGGCGGCCATGGGCAGGGCAAAGAGCAGGATCTTCGGCACGATGTAGGCGCACACCCGGACGAGGTCGGCCGCGCCGATGTTGAGCGAGATGACCAGATCCATGATCTTGAGGAGCTGGCCCAGGCCGATGATCGCCACCACGATCACGAGGCTTGCGAAAAAGGGCGCTGCCGTTTCCCGGAAGATGTAGCGGAAGAGGATGGGAATCTTGGGCATGGCGTTTTTACGGGTCCATCATCTTAACAGGGGACAGGAGACAGGAAACAGGAGACAGTTGTTTGCATGGTTCACCTCGTAACCTGAGCAATCCCTAACACCCCGTTGAAAAACTACTGCGCTTGACGATGCGGCGTCAAAATCCGGCTGGAAAATGCTCATTTACTCCATGTAAACTGCGCTTTTTCGCCGGATTTTTCCTTGCCTCGTCTGCGCTCGCTACGTTTT
>JALWTY010000206.1 GCA_026993265.1 Desulfobacterales bacterium | reverse complement strand
CCTATGCCCCTAACCACCTAAACCCCTAACCCCCTCTTCTCACCGAATTTATCAGTGCGTTCAGCACCTTTTCCGTCTCGGTTATTTTCTCCTCCACTGCCTCAGCCATGTCCAGACCGGCAAGGAACCCAAGCCGCTTGGACAGACCGAACTGATAATGCAATTCCCGCAAAGAAGCAAAGGCGATGACGAGAAACCTTACATATTCCCCCACGCTGTCACGGGCGCAACCCTCAACTATGTTCGAGGGGACGGACAACGCCGCCCGCCGCATCTGGGCCGCCAGCCCGAACATCTCCTCCCTGGGAAACGAACGGGTGATCCCATAGATGAGAACCGCCACCTCATCGGCAAGGACAAAGGCCCTCAGACTGGTATGATCACGCATTGTTTTTAGGGGCTTAGGGGTTTAGGGGAATAGGGGATTAGGAACATTACCTGAATAATTGCTGAATTTCTACTCCCCCTCAATCCCTGAAACCCTATATCCCTAAGCCCCTAAACCCCTAATCCCCTAACCACCTTCTCAATCAGCTCCAGGCTGCGTTCGACCATGTCGCGGCCCTGGACCGGGATGCCGGCCTGGATCATGGCCGCGTCCAGGAGCTGGCCGGCCATGATTCCGGCCAGGTCTTCGTCCTTGCGGCGGAAACGGTCGAGGCCGCGGATTATGTCGTGGGCCGGGTTTATCTCCAGGTCGCGGCGGGAGAAACCGCCGCCCTCTTCCGGCTGCGAGGCCCGCATGATCCGCTCCATGCCCGCAGTCATGAAACCGGTGGGGTTGACGAGGATGGCCGGGCTGTCCACCAGCCGTTTCGAGGCCCGCACCTCGCCCACCCGGTCGCCCAGGGTCTCCTTGAGCCAGGCGGCCAGGGACTTGACCTCATCCTCGGCCATAGCCTCCTTCCCCTCCCCGTCTCCGGCCTCGATGCCGATATCGGCCCGCTCGCAGCTCGTGATCTTGCGGCCGTCGTACTCGCCCAGGCGGGAGAGGACGAAATCGTCAATGGGCTCGGTGGTGTAAAGGACCTCGAAGCCCTTTTTCCTGAAGACCTCGAGGTAGGGCCCCTTTTCGATGTCCTCGCGGCTTGCGCCGCCAATGAAGAATATCTCCTTCTGATCCTCCTTCATCCGGGAGACGTAGTCCGCAAGGCTGGTAAGCTCCCCCGGCTCCGTGGCCGAGGACTCGAAGCGCAAAAGCGCGGCGAGATCGTTTTCCCAGGCCGGGTCGCTGGCCACGCCCTCCTTGAAGAAGACGCCAAAGGACTCCCAGACCTTTTTGTAGGTCCCAGGCTCCTTTTCGCCCAGCTCCTTGAGATGCTTGATGAAGCGGCTGGTGATGATCCGGCGGATCTTGCCGACCAGGAGGTTGTCCTGCAGGGCCTGGCGGGAGATGTTGAGCGGCAGGTCCTCGCTGTCCACCACGCCTTTCAGGAAGCGCAGCCACTCGGGCAAGAGGTGCTTTGAATGCTGGTCGATCAGGACCTTGCGGCAGTAGAGGCTCACCCCCGGATCCATGCGGCCGAGGCCGAAACGCTCCAGGTTCTCGCCCGGCACGTACAGGAGGGCGTGGATGGCGAGCGGCGCGTCAGTGGTGAAGTGGAGCCGGGTGATGGGCTCGCCGCCGACGTTGCCCAGGTAGCGGTAGAAGTCGCGGTGCTCCTCCTCGCTTATCTCTGACGGGCTCCTGGTCCAGATGGCCTGGACGGTGTTGACCGTTTCGCCGTCCACCTTGATGGGAAAGGGAACAAAGGCGGAGTACTGTTTGATGATTCTCTTGATGGTCAGGGGGTCGGCGTATTTCTCCTCCCCTTCCTTCAGCTCGATGATGATCCTGGTGCCGCGGCGGATGCCGGGGCAGGGGGAGATGGTGTAGTCGGCCACGCCGTCGCTCTCCCACTGATGGCCTTCCTCGTCCCTGCGCCAGGAGCGCGACTGCACCGTGACCTTTGCCGCCACCATGAAGGCGGAGTAGAAACCGACCCCGAACTGGCCGATGAGGCTGAGATCCTCCTTCTTGCCGGATTCGGCCAGATTCTCGAGAAAGGCGCGGGAGCCGGAATAGGCGATGGTGCCGAGGTTGTTCTCGAGCTCGGCCGCGGTCATGCCGATACCGGTGTCGGTGATGGTCAGTTTTTTTCCCTTCTTGTCGCAGTCTATGCTGATCTCGAGGGGGACATGGCGGTCGAAGACCTCGCCCTCTTCCGAGACCAGCTCCTGGTGGCGCATCTTCTCGAGCGCGTCGGCGCTGTTGGAGACCAGCTCGCGCAGGAAGATGTCGCGTTCGGTGTAGAGGGAGTTGATTACGATGTCGAGAACCTTTTTTACCTCAGTCCTGAACTCCTTTTTCTCTTTTCCGCTCATCGCTTCGTTACCAGAAGACTGAAAACAGAACCCAAAAGACACTTAGAAAACGGCGAAAAAGCTAAACATGGGCGGGCGGTTGTCAAGCCCCCCGGCCTCAATAGACCACCGGCAGTCCGGCCCGTTTCCAGGCGGCGATACCGCCCTGGATGTTGTAGACCTCCCTGACTCCGTTGCGGTAGAGGTACTGTCCGGCCATGTAGCTGCGGCCGCCCACGGCGCAGTAGACCAGGATGGGCCGGTTGGGATCGGGCTTGAACGAACGGATCTGCCAGACGGGCACCAGCATGGAGTTGGCGATGGCGCCCTCCTTCAGCTCCTGCGGGCTCCTTACGTCGAGGATGAGAAGATTCTTCCTGGTCCTGATTATCTGCATGGCCTCGGCCGGGGTCACGGTACGGAAACCTGCGGCCGGAGGCGGGGCCTGGGCCTCTTGCCCGCGGTTGCCGCGGGAGCAGGCAACATTAAGCGACGCAAAAAGGAAAAAGGCCAGCGACAGCAAGCAAAAGAAAAAACTCCTGGACATGATGATCTCCACGGTAGATTATGACAGGCTCGTAGAAAAGCGCTTCCGGCGGGGGCATTGTTTCGGAGGCACCTACGAGGCCATCAGGTTTATTGCCTGGCAAACGGCATTGACCCGGCAGGGCTGCTCCGATAACACCGGCGGCCCCCTGCGCGAACGGACAGCAGGAGACTTTAATCCCGCAACCCTGGCCGCGCAAGTGCCACATCCGATCCAGGTCACGCAAGGTTGAGTAACAACGGCAGGAAGCCGTTGATCAAGCATGACAGCGCCGCAAAAAATCCGCCCCTTCCGTCTGCGCCGCAGCGGGCTTGCGGAATGCTTGACCTGCAATGAGCACGCCTGCGCTTACTCGCCCAAACTACTCCTTTGCCCGGCCATCAGGGCCAGTCTGACATGAATGCAGCCACCATCATTCTCCTCTCCATCGCCCTTGGCACCGACGCGGCCCTGGTGAGTTTCTCCGCCGCCCTGCAGATGAAGCTCCTCACCTTCCGCCAAGGCTTCAGGCTCGCCTTTCACTTCGGCCTCTTCCAGGGGGTGATGACCTTTATCGGATGGAGCGGAGGCGCGCTGATGCGGGGCTTCATGGCCAGGATCGATCACTGGGCCGCCTTTGTCCTCCTCGCCCTTGTGGGGCTGAAGATGATCTTCGAAAGCGGCGGGGACGAAGAGCGCCCCTTTCGCGACCCGAGCCGGGGCATGCTCCTTGTCACCCTGGCGGTCGCCACCTCGCTCGACGCCCTGGCCGTGGGCACCGGACTGGCCATGATCGGCCGGGATATAGCCATCCCCGCAACGGTCATCGGCGCGGTTACCGCGGCCATGTGCGCCGGAGCCATCATCCTCGGCCGCCGGGGCCGCAGGCTGCCCGGAATGGAACGGCGGGCCGCATTGATCGCCGGTCTGGTCCTGATCGCCATCGGGATGAAGATTCTCAACGACCACGGGGTGTTTTTTCAGGCGCCGACACACCCATAACGCCCCCAATACCAGCCCGTTGAAAAAGCGCGGTTTACGTGGAGTAAATGAGCATCTGGAGCCGGATTCTGACGCAGAATCATCAAGCGCAGTGGTTTTTCAACGGGCTGATAGGCGGTCTTTTGCCGTTGACACCTCGTCATCCTGCCGTTTTATTGAGAGATTTCCATTGATGAATTCGTAACTGTTCTTTCCGGCTTGAAACTGCATTTCCGGAGGGTTTTCCCGCCTGCCGCCAAAACTCCTTTTTCCGGAAATCGCCGAAGACGCCTCCGAGAACGGTTGTTACGGGATCATCTACATTAAAAGCAAAAAGCGCAGGAGCAAAAGTAATGACCATCCGTGAAGACGCGATAAACGGCCATGTGACGCCGGTTTTTGAAAAATGCGCCGCAGAGGAGAATGTGGCGGTGGAGACGATCATGGCCGGGGTGGCCGAGGGAACCATCGCCATTCCCAGAAACGTCCACCACGACTGCGAACGGGTCGTGGGCATCGGCCGGGGGCTCTCCACCAAGGTAAACGCCAACATCGGCTCCTCCAAGGACCATCCCGGCACCGGCGCGGAGCTGGAAAAACTCTGCGTCTGCCTCCGGGCGGGCGCGGACGCGGTCATGGACCTGTCCATGGGCGGCAACCTGGACGAGATCCGGCGCGAGATCCTGAAAAACTGCCCGGTGCCGCTCGGCACGGTGCCCATCTACCAGGCCATCGCCGAGAACGTCGAGGCCAAGGGAAAGGAGATCGGCGAGGTGAGCGTGGACGAGATCTTCAAGGTGATCGAGAAACAGGCCGAAGACGGGGTGGACTTCATGACCATCCACTGCGGCATCACCAGAAGCACCCTGGAGAGGATCCGCAACCACGAGCGGCTCATGGGCGTGGTCAGCCGCGGCGGCTCCTTCACCATCGACTGGATGACGTACAACAACCGGGAAAATCCCATGTACGAGCACTTCGACGACCTGCTCGCCATCCTCCGCGAGCACGAGGTCACCCTGAGCCTCGGCGACGGCATCCGTCCCGGCTGCCTGGTGGACGCCACCGACCGCGGCCAGGTGCAGGAGCTCATCCACCTGGGCGAACTGACCCAGCGGGCCTGGGCCGCGGGCGTGCAGGTGATAATCGAGGGGCCGGGCCACATGCCCATGAACCAGATCGAGGCCAACATCCTCCTGCAAAAAAGGCTGTGCCACAACGCGCCCTTCTACGTCCTCGGCCCCCTGGTCACCGACATCGCCCCGGGCTACGACCACATAACCGCGGCAATCGGCGGGGCCATCGCCGCGGCCGCGGGCGCGGACTTCCTCTGTTACGTCACCCCGGCCGAACACCTCAAGCTGCCCAGCGCCGAGGACGTCCACGAGGGGGTCATCGCCTCGCGGATCGCGGCCCACGCCGCTGACATCGCCAAGGGCGTGCCCGGCGCCATCGAACACGACCGGGCCATGGCCGAGCGCCGCAACCGCCTCGACTGGAAGGGGCAGATAGAGCTCTCCATCGACCCGGAAAAGGCCCGGCGCTACCGCGAGGAGGGCGACAGCTACAAGGGCGACGCCTGCTCCATGTGCGGCTCCTACTGCGCCATCAAGGTCTACCGCCGGGCGGTGAGCGAAAAACGGCTCGGCGGATAACGGGCGGGGCTGCGGGCAAATCTGAATCCGTGAGCGTTCGGGAGCGGATTCAGGCTAAAAGCAGCGGCCGGGCCGGGGTTGTGTTATACTGCGACGAGACGACAGGCAGGAAATCGAAAAACAAAAAGGAGAAAAGGCGATGCCCGGCATAATCGACAATATCGCCGAGATTCTTGCGCCGGTGGCCAGGTTCGTCCACGACACCAAGGTGCCCGAACAGATAAACAGCATCGACTATCACGGCCTTTTCACCAACCCGTGGTTCATGGTGCCGCTGACCGCGGTAATCGTGTACGAACTGTTCCGCCGGTCGATCAGAAGCGTGGTCTCGATCATCATCTTTCTCGGGGTCTGGGCCTTTTTCGGCACCCCATACATGCAGGAGATCCTCACCAGCGACACCGTAACCCTCGACAAGATCCTGCCCCTGATCGGCGGCGCGGTTCTGCTGCTCGCAGTGCTCGTCTACATGTACTTCCTCCGCTCCGAATAGCCGTGACCGCGGACCGCCTCAGCCGGATATATGAACTTCTCCTGGACCGCTTCGGGCCGCAGCACTGGTGGCCGGGGGAGACCCCGCTCGAGATCATGGTCGGCGCGGTCCTGACCCAGAACACCAACTGGGGCAACGTGGAGCGGGCCATCGCCAACCTCAAGGCCGCGGATGCGCTCGACCTCAACCGTCTGGCGGACATGGCCGCGGCCGAACTGGCGGAGCTTATCCGCCCGTCCGGCTACTACAACATCAAGGCGGCCCGGCTGCAAAACCTCGTCCGGCACATCAGGGAAAACCACGGCAGCCTCGAGGCTTTCTTCAGCCTCGACACCGGCATCCTCAGGCAGGAGCTCCTCTCCTGCAAGGGAATCGGCCCGGAGACCTGCGATTCCATCATCCTCTACGCCGCAGGGCGGCCGGTCTTCGTGGTGGACGCCTACACCCACCGCATCCTCACCCGCCACAACCTCATCTGGGAGGAAGACGGCTACTACGAGATGCAGGAACTGTTCGAAAGCAACCTGGAAGCAAACCCGCAACTGTTCAACGAGTACCACGCCCTCATCGTCCGGGTGGGCAAGGAGCTCTGCCGCAAGAAAAAACCCCGCTGCCGGGAATGCCCCCTGAAGGCGGACCTCTCCGAACACGGAATAACCATTGAGCAATGACGGGATGGTTGCGAGGCGCCCCACCTTGACAGGAAGGGGGGCAGACGGCGCGGCCGCCGGTTCTCACCCCGGCAGGATATGGATCTCGCGCCGCACCGGGTGGCGGCCGGACAGGAAAAGGCCCTGGCGGCCGTCGATGCTCACCGGGTCGCCGTACCTGATCTCGCGGCCGTTTATAACCGCCCGCTCCTCGGTCTCATGGACCTGGAGAGCGTGGCAGCCGACCACGCAGGTCTTCTCGAGGCGGATGGCCACCACCGAGGCGTGGGAGGTCTGGCCGCCGCGGGCGGTGAGCAGGCCGTCCACCATGGATATCTCGAGGATGTCCTCGGGCACGGTGTCCTGGCGGATGAGGATCAGCGGGGTTCTGGGTTTCTTCTTCCGCATCTCCTCGATGTTCTCCCGGGTGAAGACCGCCACCCCGGAAATGGCGCTGCCGCTGACGCCGATGCCCTTGCCGAGGATGTCGGCCGCGGCGCTGTCCAGATCGGAAAACACCCAGAAGGTCTCTTTCTTGCGGATGGTTATCATGTCCCGGGTCTGGAGGATGTAGAGATCCTCCGGCCGCGGCCCCTCAAAGGTGAACTCGATCTCCTGCGGGTTCCAGCCCTTTTCATAGACCAGTTCCCTGGATATGGCGAGCAGGCGGCCGTACACCTCGGGAAAACGGGACTCCAGCGCCATGTCCCGGTCGCGGCCGTCGAGTTCGGCCTGTTCCACCGAGATGGGAAAGGTGGTGACCAGGCCGCTGACGATGTCCTCGCCCTGGTCGGCCACGGCGTAGTCGCCCCAGAGGGCCACCCGCCTGACCTTGCGGTAGGGATGGGCGGTGAAGAAGACCCCGCTGCCGGCCTGGCCGCTGCGGTTGCCGTAGACCATGGTCTGAACGATAACCGCGGTGCCCCAGGAATCGGAAATGCCCATGAGACTGCGGTAGTGGCGGGTCTTTTCCGTATTCCACGAGGAGAGCACCATCTCCACCGCGCCGATGAGCTGGAGCCAGGGATCGTCCGGGATCTCGATCCCCTTCTCCTCGATATGACGGCGGTAGGCCAGGGCCAGCCGTTTTATCTGCTCCGGGGAAAAATCCCGTTTCACCGCGACATTGGCCCGTTTCTTCTCCTCGTCCATGATCGCCTGGAACTCCTCGCGCTCCACCCCGGCGGTCATGGCCCAGGACTGGAGGAAGCGGCGGTAGTTGTCCCAGGCGAGAAAGGGGCTGCCCTGGGCGGCGAACTCCTCGGCGATGTCGGCGTTGATGCCGACGTTGTGGATGGTGGCCATCATCCCGGGCATGGAGATGGAGGCGCCGCTTCTGACCGATACGAGAAGTGGATCGTCAGGATCGCCGAAACGGCGGCCGCAGGCCTTTTCCACCCCGGTAAGGGCGTCGCGGATGCGGCCCATGAGTTCCTCGCGGGCGCGGCTGAAGCGGCCCACCACCGGCCAGCAGCGGAAGACCTCGGTGGTGATGACGAAACCCGGCGGCACCGGCAGGCCGTCGCGCGCGAGCAGGGAGAGGTTGTAGCCCTTGTTGCCGAGGAGAATCAGGTTGCCGCCGCGGCTCTCCGGCCGGTGCACCGGGGTTACGGCCCGCTCCGGGTTGTAGGTCATCAGCAGGTCGAGGCTCTTTTCGTCCAGGATGTCGCGCTGGTTCTCCAGGGTCTGGTAGATGCGGGTGATGAAGTTGTCCAGGTGCTGGAGACCGAAGGTGGTGGCGATGAGGTCGCGGAAAAAGGCCTCGCTGATGCGGTGGAGGCTGGCCTGGGGGTCTTTCGGGTCCCAGAGGCGGCGGTAGGCGGGCTGAAGCACGGCCGGGTCCTCGCCCACTTGGGGAATGATGATGGACAGGTTGTTCTCGTGGATGTTGGTGTAATGGGCGTAGATGACGTCCTTCACCCCCTCGGACAACCCCCGGAAGATGTCGAGGTACTGGGTGTAGGAAAACCTTTTTATCCCCAGCGAACCCGAAAGCAGCGAGAGGTAGGTCTCGAGCCTGCGGCTCCTGATCCCGTCTATCCTCAAGGCCCGCATGAAGATGCGCAGGCACTTGATGATCCTGATGAAGGTGGCCTTGGTGATGAAGGAGAGGTTGACCGAGCGGCCGAGGCGTTCGAGATAGATGTTGGCCAGGTTCTCGAGCCTGAAGGTGAGGCCGAGGGCGTCGAACTTGCGCTCGTGGTAGCGGCCGTAGACCGAGGGGATGTCCACGGCGATGTGGCGCTTGTGGTAGATGTCCTCCCTGGCCTCGAAGGTCTCGGGGCTGAGGATGATCTCCTTGAGTTCCTCGAGCCGGTCCATGATGATCTCGAGCGCCCGCACCGGCGAACAGCCCTCGATCCGGTCGAGGAGCCCGGCCATCTCGGGAAAGCCGAAGATTGCCGCCTGCTCGAGGTGATAGCCCAGCTCGCGCACGTCCATGTCGTATTTCTGCCGCACCAGCCGGTACATCCTGAGCAGCAGCGCGAAACGCGTTTTCTCGCTCTCCGGCACGTCTTCCTGGCGTTCGAGAAAACGGGACAGACGCTTTTCCTCCCAGGACGCAAGGCATTCCAGACTGCGGACGCCGCGCTGGGACATGGCCCGGCTTGCGAGCAGGTGCACCCCGTCCACAAACGGCCCCTTGGTGCTGATCCGGGAGACGACCTCGTCCGGGAGAAAGGGCCTCACCTCGTCCAGGTCCAGGGTGTGCCAGAAGGAAAAGACCGCGCGGACGAAATCGACGATGATGTTGCTGCTCTCCACATGGCTCTGCTTGCGGAGAAAATGGATCAGGGGGTCGGCGCGGCGGTGGACCTCGTCCAGGTCGGTGGAGACGTCGCGCAAAAGCCCCTCGGAGCCAATCTCGTTGAAAAAGACCGGCATCAGCTTGGCGAACTGCTTGACCAGGTTGTAGACCGGCTCGATCGGGTGGTTCAGCAGCCGGGTGATGTCGCGCTGGAAGAGATCGGTGTCGCGGACGCAGGTGCCGGCCAGCTTGAGGTTGATTATCAGGGCGGAAAACAGGGTGGAGCACCACTTGGGCTCCTGCATTATCAGGCTCAGCCACACCCGTATGTTATCCAGATGCGCGGGGTTGGTGAGCGGCTGCCATTCCTCGTCGATGCCGCGGAAACCGGGGTACTGGAAACCGAAACGCACCGTCTCCCACAGGAACGATTCCACCAGGCGGCTGTTGCCGCGCCTGAACACCTCGGCCCCGAGCACCTGGATGCACTGCAGGGATGTGTGGGGATAGCGGCGGACATTGACCTTGAGAAGCCGGAAGGTGGTGAGGAGAAAACTCTCGATCTCCTCAAAGGTCTGGATGCGCACGAGCTGAATGAGGCCGCGGTTTATCTCCCGCAGGGTCTCCTCGTGGATGAGAAACAGGCCGCGGGTCTCCATGATCCGGAAGAGGAAGAGGAGTTTGCGGTTCTCGGCGAAACGGTCGGCGTCCAGGGTGTCGCCGCCCTCCTCCACCAGCTTGTCCGGAAGCTGACGGTAGAGGCGGACGATGTCGAGATGGCTGGGGAGCTCGAGCAGCCGGGCCAGGGCGGCGCGGGGATCGGCCGCCGGATCCACGGCAAGGGCCGCGTCGCGGTGGCGGCGGAGGCTTTCATGGGATATGGCCGCGAACAGCCGCCCCGCCTTCCAGCCGTGACACATGCTGCCGCAGCGGGCGGTGAACCATTCGAGCGGGTCCTCCTCGGAGAGCCAGTAGTCGTAGTTCACCAGCAGGATCCTGCGAAAGAGCGCGGCAATGCTGGACAGGTCGTGGTCCGGCCCGGCCCGGTGGATGAGCAGTTCCGCGATCTTCTTGACCGGATGCTGGCCCTGGACCACCGGCAGGATCACCCCGGAATCGAGCCCGGCGAGCCGCCGGAATATCCGGTCCAGAGCCGGGCCGCAGACGGCGAGTTCATCCGCGTCTGTGAGCTGGCCGACCGTTTTCTCGCACATGGCGAGAAGGATCTCGAGCGCGGAGGCGGCAAGATCGAGGTTTTTGCCGGCGTCATCCACCGCGGAGAACAGGATCGCGGCAAAGCCGTCCAGGGAATCGGCCGCGCGGGGATGGCGCAGGTAGTGGCCAAGGTTCTTGAGGATGTAGGAGCGCAGCCGCGGCAAAAGCAACCGCCAGTTGCGGAACGGGTGGCAGACCTCGTAGAGCAGCCCGTCCACGGTCTCGGCCAGGCCGCGGTACTCCCGCACCACCTCGCCGAGGACCCGCAGCTCCTCCGGCACCACCACCTCGTCGACAGCGGTCTCCTCAAGGTTGGCCCGCAGGGCGTCGGAATCTATGGCCGGGTCGCGCATGGCAGAAGTCGGAAACCGGAAGCCGGAAGCCGGAAAGATCCAGGGCCACGCACCGGGCCGGCGCCGGCCTGCGGCCCTGGAGGCTCCGGCGGTCGCCGGCGGAGCCGGGTCATATCGTCTTGCATTTTTCCATGTGCAGGATGAGATCGAGGAGGCGGTTGGAGTAGCCCCACTCGTTGTCGTACCAAGCCAGGATCTTTACCATCGATCCGATGACCTTGGTGCTCATGGCGTCCACCACCGAGGAGCGGGGATCGCCCTGGTAATCGATGGAGACCAGGGGCTCCTCCGAGTATCCGAGGTAACGGCCGGATGCGGCCTTGAGGGCCTCGTTCACCTCGCGGACGTCCGGCTCGCTCTCCACCTCCATGACCGCGTCCACCAGGGAGACGTTCGGGGTCGGCACCCGGACGGCGAGGCCGTCGAAACGGCCCTTGAGTTCGGGGATCACCTGGGCCACCGCGGCCGCGGCCCCGGTCTTGGTGGGAATCATGCTCATGGCCGCGGCCCGGGCCCGGCGCAGGTCGGAGTGGGGAAAATCGAGGATGCGCTGGTCGTTGGTGTAGGCGTGTACCGTGGTGATCAGCCCCCGCTTTATCCCGAAACGGTCGAGGATGACCCTGGCCACCGGGGCGAGACAGTTGGTGGTGCAGGAGGCGTTGGAGACGATGCGGTCGGTGACGGGATCATACTCGTGCTCGTTGACGCCCATGACAATGGTCCTGATATCGCCCTTGGCCGGGGCGGATATGACCACCCTGGCCGCGCCGGCGTCGAGGTGGGCCTGGGCCGCCTCGGCGGTGCGGAAACGGCCGGTGGACTCGATCACGTACTCGACGCCCATGTCTCCCCAGGGGATGTCAGCCGGGTCGCGGTGGCTCGTCACCCGCACCAGGCGGCCGTCCACCTCGATGCCGTCATCTACCGCCCGGACATCGCGGCCGTAACGGCCCATAACCGAATCGTATCTGAGCAGATGGGCCAGGGTGTTGATATCGGTGAGGTCGTTGACCGCCACCACCTCGATGTCCCTGAAGGTCTCGTCCTCGCCGATGGCGCGGAAGACGTTTCTCCCGATCCGTCCGAATCCGTTTATTCCAATCCTTATGCCCATGATATCCTCCCTTGACACCTCGATTCATCCCCGAAAACGGCCGCGAACAGCCCGTTGAAAAACGTAGCGGGCAGGCTCACACCAGTACCGAACATCTCGCAACCCCGATGGCCAAGCAGATCACAACTGCCGCGGCGCCGATGGCTAAGCAGAAATTGTGATATACAAGGAGCCAGCCGGGCGCGAAAGCGCAGGCGTACACCATACGCCGAGCATTTCGCGTTCCGGCTGCGACGCAGTAGATCACAATCCTGAATCCGTGAGCGTTCGAGAGCGGGCCAGATGCAAGGAGGCAACGATCTTGATTATACTTCGGTATATCAAGGCGTTGCCGACGCAGCAGATGACCCGCTATCGGACGCCCCGCAGGGCGGCGGGGTGAAGCTGCCGACCAGGGGTCATTATTAAAAGAAGACCATCATTCCAAGCAAATGCCCCACATAAAGCCACGAAGCCGTCACGGATTCAGGACAATTTCTGCGACGCCATCTAAGTGTCTTACTCAGACCACCTGATTGTCAAGGGCGAGGCGATAGAGTTTCAGATAGCTCCTCACGGTCCGGTCCCAGGTGTGACGGGCATGGATGCGGCGCACGGCCTCGACGCGGATGGCGTCCATCCTGTCCCTGGCCTTTCTCTTGAGCTCCATGGCCCGGAGCATGGCCCCCATCAGGGCGGCGGAGCTGTGTTCCCGGTAGGCGAGCCCGGTCTGGCCGTCGATGACCTTGACCAGTCCGCCCACGTGGCGGACCACCGGCACCGCGCCGAAGAGCTGGGCGATGTAGTCGCCAAGGCCGCAGGGTTCGTAACGGGAGGGCATGAGAAGAAAATCGGCAGCCGCGTACACCTGGTTTGCCAGCCTGGTGTCGTAACCGGACAGGAGACAGACCCGGCCGCGGAAGGCGGGCTCGGCCGCGATCCCGGCCAGCTCTTCCTCCAGTTTCCGGTCGCCCGTGCCGAGGATCACCACCTGGAACTTACGGTCCATGACAAGCAGGCTCCTGAGCGCGCCGATGAGCTTGTCCACCCCCTTCTGATCGGTGAGCCGACCGATAAAGGCGAAGAGAGGCTGGGAAGGATGGGAGTCGAGACCGCCGGTGACCGCGGTCCCGTTCAGCGATCCCGCGGCAATGGCGGCGACCAGCGCGGCCCGGCAGCGCCGTTTTCCGGCAAAACGGCCGTCCGCCGGGGAAAATGACGCGGCAATGCCGCACCGTTCCGGCTGCCGGGGATCGTATTCGCTCGGATCGATGCCGTTTGTGACCCCGTGCAGGGTCACTCCCCGTTCCACGAAACGGTGGCCGAGCCAGCCGGTGAGCCTGTCGGCCGCGGTCTCCATCAGTTCGCGGGCGTAATTCTCGCTCACCGTGTTCATCACCGCGTATCCGGAACCCGCCACCAGGGGATCGAAGGCGTTGTCGAGCCGGTTTTCGAGGATGATGCGCGAAGGCAGGCCGGTTATGACCTCGGCAAAGGGCAGGTCGGCCACCTCCTGGTGGTAGCCGCGGCCGGCGTTGTGGATGGTCACCAGAAGGCCGGTTGCGCCGAAAGGATGGCGCAGCCACTCGATCTCCCGGAGCATGGCCGGGATGATGGCGGTGTGGCCGTCGTGGCAGTGGACGATGTCCGGCCGCAGGTTCAGGCGGATCATGGCCGCAACCGCCGCCTTCTGGAGCAGGACGTTCATGGCGAAGTAATCGTAATGGGGCAGGCCCTGACGGAAGTCGGGATTCTCCGCCTCCTCGGCCGCGGTGTAGGTGTAGATGCCGAGCTTTTCCCGGAAACGGCGGGAGTCGGCAAGGACGACATCGACCCCCTGCTCGCGCCGCTGCCAGAGCCGCACCTCCTCGCGGCGGTAATGGCCGACGTAGGGCATGTCGACACTGAAGGAATGCCCGAGGGGGGCGAAACCGGCCGCCTCCGGATCGATGAAGCCGTAGGCAGGCAGGATGACCGTCACCTTGCGGCCGCAGCGGGCCATGGCCCGGGCCAGCTCACGGCTGACGTCCTTTACCCCGCCCGCCCCGGCGAGACGGCCGTACTCCCGGGTGACCATGACGATGCGGCGGGGCGTTCTTCTCTTCCCTGTCGCCATGCTATTCGCCG
>JALWTY010000205.1 GCA_026993265.1 Desulfobacterales bacterium | reverse complement strand
CGCCGCCGCACGTCGGTTGCGAGCAGCTCCTTATCCTGCTCCTGGCCCGGCTGGTTTTCACCAGGGCCAGCCAACCCCGGTTCGGTTTCTGGTTGGGCGAGGTGATTATCTCCACCAGATCGCCGCTTTTCAGAACATGGCGCAACGGTACCATGCGGCCGTTGACCTTGGCCCCGGCGCAGTGGTCCCCCACCTCGCTGTGGATGGCGTAGGCAAAGTCTATGGGACAGGCCCCCTGGGGCAACTCCTTGACCTCGCCTCCCGGGGTGAGGACATATACCTTGGTGCCACCGAGCTCGTTTCTGACCACCTCGATCACGTCGCGGGGATCCTGGAGCTCCTGAAGGGAGGCGACCAGTTGCTTGAGCCACTCGAAGAAACGGGCGTCCTCCTGCTTGACCGCCCTGCCCTCCTTGTAGGCCCAGTGGGCCGCGATGCCGTCGTTGGCGATCTTGTCCATCTCCTCGGTGCGGATCTGCACCTCCATGGGCTCGCCGTAGGGGCCGACCACGGTGGTGTGGAGCGACTGGTACATGTTGGCCTTGGGCGAGCTGATGAAGTCCTTGAACCGGCCGCCCACCGGAAGCCAGATGGAGTGCAGGATACCCAATACCTCGTAGCACTCGCTCACCTCCCTGACGATCACCCGGAAGGCCACCTTGTCGTAAACCTTCTCCAGGGGGATGTTCTGGGCCACCAGTTTCTTGTAGATGCTGTACAGGTGCTTGGGCCGGCCGAGGATGCGGAATCCGGTTATCCCGTGCTCCTTCAGCTTTTCGCTGATTATCTTCTTGACCTCGTCCACGTAGGCCTGGCGGTCGGCGGTGGAGGTGCGCATCTTGGCCACCAGGCCGGCGTACTCCTCGGGGTGGAGGTAGGCGAAGGAGAGGTCCTCGAGCTCGCGTTTCATCCAGTCGATGCCCAGGCGGCTGGCGAGCGGGGCGTAGAGGTCCATGGTCTCGCGGGCGAACTCCTTCTGTTTGTCCGGGGAGAAACGCTCGAGCGTCTGCATGTCCTGCAGACGGTCGGCCAGGCGGACGAGGAGGACGCGGATGTCCGCGCTCATCGCCAAAAGCATCTTGCGGATGTTCTCGGCCTGGTAACTGAGGGAGGAATCGAAGTTGACCCGGTTGATCCTGGTGGTGCCCGCGACCAGGGCGGCGACGTCGTCGCCGAACTCCCGCCGCAGCTCCTCCTCGCCCACCCCGGTGTCCTCCTTCAGCACCCCGTGAAGGAGACCGGCGACGATGGTGTTGGCGTCCAGGCGCATGGTGGCCAGGATCTCGGCCACGGCCCGGGCGTGATCGATGTAGGGGTTGCCGGAGAGGCGGTGGCGGCCGGAGTAGACCCTGGCCGCGAAACCGTCGGCCCGGCGGATCAGGTCGATGTCGTCTCGGTCCAGGTAGTCCCCGACCTTGGCGATGACGGCTGCGAGCGAACTCATCTGCTGCTGATGGCTTCCAGCTCCGCCTCTATCCTCGCGGCCAGGAGCTGCGCGGCCTCCTCAAAGGGCAGGGTGAACTCCTCGCCCCGCCGGGTCCGGGCCTCGACCTCGCGGGTCTCGAGGAACTTTCGGCCCAGAACCAGCCGGTAGGGCAAACCAATGAGATCGGCGTCCTTGAACTTTATCCCGGCCCGCTCGTCGCGGTCGTCGTAGAGGACCTCGATCCCGGCCGCTATCAGCTCGTCGTACAGCTTTTCCGCGGCCCGGCTCACCTCGCCGTCCTTGACGGCCAGGTTGAGGAGCGCCACCTGGAAGGGGGCGATGGGCAGGGGGAAGACGATGCCGTCGCCGTCGTGGTTCTGCTCGATGGCCGCGGCCACGATCCGGCTGACGCCGATGCCGTAACAGCCCATGACGAAGTGTTTTTCCTTGCCGTCGCGGTCAAGGAACCGGGCGTTCATCGCCTCGCTGTAGCTGGTGCCGAGCTTGAAGATGTGGCCGACCTCGATGCCCTTGAGGAAATCGAACCCGGCCCCGCACTCGGGGCAGCGGTCAGCCGCGGTCACGGTACGGATGTCGCCGCTGGCGGCGGGGGAAAAATCCCGGCCGGGATTGACGTTCTTCAGGTGGGCGTCGGCCTCGCCCGCGCCGGTGACGAAGTTGGCCATGGCCATGACCTCGCGGTCGGCCACCACCGGGATGGAAAGGCCCACCGGCCCCAGGAACCCGGCAGGCGCGCCGGTGTGGGCGCTTATCTCCTCGTCGGTGGCCAGGCGCAGCTCCACCGCGGAGAGGATGTTTGCGAGCTTGACCTCCTGGACCTCGTGATCGCCCCGCACCATGGCCGCGACCGGCTTGCCGTCGGCGATGTAGACCATGGTCTTGACCAGCCGCTCCGGCCTGATCCCCAAAAACCCGCAGACTTCCTCCACGGTCTTCTTGCCGGGGGTGGCGACCTTCTCCAGGGCGAGCGGCTCCTCCCGGCCCGCCTCGGGCTCGGGCCCGGCCGCCTTTTCCAGGTTGGCGGCGTAGCCGCAGCCGCGGCAGGCGACGATGACGTCCTCGCCGGTATCGGCCAGGACCATGAACTCGTGGGAGAACTTGCCGCCGATGGTGCCGGTGTCCGCCTCCACCGCGCGGAACTCGAGCCCGCAGCGGGTGAATATCCGCTGGTAGGCCTCGAACATCTTCCTGTAGGTCTCCTCGGCCCCGGCCTCGTCAACGTCGAAGCTGTAGCCGTCCTTCATGATGAACTCCCGGCCGCGCATCAGGCCGAAACGGGGGCGGATCTCGTCGCGGAACTTGGTCTGGATCTGGTAGAGGTTGAGCGGCAGGTCGCGGTAGGAGTGGACGTTCATCCGCACCAGATCGGTGATGACCTCCTCGTGGGTGGGGCCGAGACAGCTCTCGCGGCCGTGACGGTCAAAAAAGCGGAGCAGCTCGCGGCCGTACTTCTCCCAGCGGCCCGACTCCTTCCACAGCTCGCCCGGCTGCACCATGGGCAGAAGAAGCTCCTGGGCCCCGGCCCGGTTCATCTCCTCGCGCACGATCCGCTCCACCTTCCTGATGGCGGCGAGCCCGAGCGGCAGGTAGGAGTACACCCCGCTGGTGAGTTTCCTGATGAACCCGGCCCGCAAGAGCAACCGGTGGCTGACCACCTCGGCCTCGGCCGGGTCTTCCTTCAAGGTCGGTAAAAGCAGTTCAGAGTAGCGCATTTTTTTTCGTTTCTTTCTGAAAATCCGTGACGGCTTAACAGCCCGTTGAAAAACGTAGCGAGCGCAGATGAGGCAAGGAAGAATCCGGCGAAAAAGCGCAGTTTACATAGGGTAAATGAGCATTTTGAGCCGGATTCTGACGCAGAATCATCAAGCGCAGTAGTTTTTCAACGGGCTGTTAACGCTGATGGACTCGTAAAAGCCCTTAAACAGGTCCGAAGGCACAAAATGTCCGATTCGTAACCTACCTATATTTTTGACTTTCTACTTTTGACTTTTGCCTTCCGGCTCGTAAAAAGGCCGCAGTAGCGGGCTTTTTACGAGCCGGTAACGCCGTCACCCCTCTTTCTCCGCGATCATCCGGTCGAGCTCGGCCACGAACACCGGCCAGAGGTCGTCTTCCGGCACCTTTTTCCACACCTTGCCGTGCTTGAAGATGATGCCCACGCCGTTGCCGCCGGCGATGCCGATGTCCGCCTCCCGGGCCTCGCCCGGGCCGTTGACCACGCAACCCATGACCGCGATCTTGAGCCTGGTCTCGAGGTTCCTGACATGGGCCTCGACCTTTTCGGCGAGAGAAAAAAGATCCACCTGGCAACGGCCGCAGGTGGGGCAGGACACCAGTTCCGGCCCCCGCTCGCGGATCTTGAGCGCCCGCAGGATCTCCCAAGCCACCTGGACCTCCTCCACCGGGTCGCGGGTGAGCGAGACCCGGAAGGTGTCGCCGATGCCCTCGGCGAGGAGGATGCCCATGGCCACGCTGGACTTGACCGTGCCGCCGATGAGTCCGCCCGCCTCGGTCACTCCCAGGTGCAGGGGGTAGGCGCACTGTCCGGAGAGCAGGCGGTAGGCGGCGATGGTGGTCATCACGTCGGACGATTTTATGGAAACCTTGATGTCGTAAAAATCCAGCTCCTCGAGCAGGTCGATGTTGCGCAGCGCGCTCTCCACCAGGGCCGCCGGCGTCGGATGGCCGTGTTTTTTGAGGATGTCCTTTTCCACCGACCCGGAGTTGACCCCTACCCGGATCGGCACCCGGTGGGTCTTTGCCGCCGCCACCACCCGGGCGAGCCTTTCCGCCCCGCCGATGTTGCCCGGGTTTATCCTGATGCCGTGGGCGCCGTTCTCCATCGCGGCCACGGCCAGGCGGGAATCGAAGTGGATGTCGGCGATCACCGGGATCGGGCTCTGTTCACGGATGGCGCGGATGGCCGCGGCCGCCTCCAGGTCGAGGACCGCGACCCTGATTATCTCGCACCCGGCCGCGGCCAGCCGTTCTATCTGGCCGCAGGTGGCCTCCACGTCGCGGGTATCGGTGTTGCACATGGACTGCACCGCCACCGGCGCGCCCCCGCCGACCGGAACCCCCCCCACCATTATCCGCCGGGTCTTTTTCCTGTTTATTTCCATTATGGACTCGTAAAAAGCCTCAACCAATACCGAAGGCACAAAATGTCCAATTCGTAACCTACCGATACTTTTACCTTTTTACTTTTGACTTTTAACTTCCGCATCGCGGACTTCCTGCGAGGCGGTCATTAACCACGGGATTATAACCGCTCCACCGCCGGTATCACACAAAAAAAGGGGCGGCCCGAAGGCCGCCCCCGCGGATGGACCCGCTTTTTCAGCCGTGACTTACCCCTGCAGCAGGGCCAGGACGTTCTGAGCGCTCGCGTTGGCCTGGGCCATGGCAAAGGTGCTCGCCTGGGTGAGGATCTGCATCTTGGAGAAGTTGGCCGCCTCCTCGGCGAAATCAACGTCGCGGATGGTCGATTCAGCCGCAGCGATGTTGACCTTGGTGGCCGAGAGGTTGGAGATGGTGGAGATGAGCTGGTTCTGCACCGAACCCACGTCGCTCCTGACCTTGTCCAGGGTGGTGAGTGCGGAATCGGCGATGGCGATCGCCACCTGGGCCCCCTCCTGGGTGGTTACGTCGATGTCGGAGAGACGGTACTTCTGGACATCGCTGATGGTGGTGGTGGCGGTGGCCCCGGAGCTCGATGTGGCGGTCGGCGCGAGCACACTGCCTCCTGCGAGCACGGACTTGCTCTTCAGGGTCATGGAGTTGTCGAGATAGTTGGTGCCGGAGGTGACAGCGTCACCCTGGAGCACGGTGCCGGCCTTGAGCAGAGTCCCGCCCGCGACCCAGATGTCGTCGGTAAGCACGGTGCCCGCCTTGATGGTGGTGCCGGAGGCGAGCTGGGTGCCGGCGGCCACGGTCATATCCCCGGACAAGGTCGCATCGGAGGTGATCGTGGTATTGCCGCCGATGGTGGACCCCTTGGCCATGGTGGTGCCGGACTGGATTACCGATCCGGTTTTGAGGGTCATGTCGCGGGACACGGTCACCGTGCCGGAGGTGGAGAAGTCACCGCCGATGACCGAACCGTCCTTGATGCTGAGCCCGGAACCATCGGCAATCACCGACTCCTTGGCCAGGGTCATGCCGGTGGTGGCGGTGAGGTTGCTGTACAGATAGATATCGCCGCCGGCCTCGGAACCGGCCTCGAGGGTCGAACGGCTCTCGATGACCGAATTGGTCTTGGCAACCATATCGGTCAACAGGGTGGCGCTGCCGGACAGGGTAACGTCGCTGGCGAGCACGGTGCCGGCGTCAACATACCCGGTGGTGGTGGCGATCCTGGTGGTTACCGTGGTGCCGGTGGCGAGCACGGTGCCGTCGGCCAGGGTGCTGCCCGCCTTGATCAGGCTGTCGCTGGAAAGGGTGACGTCGTTGGCGTTCTGGGTGGTGCCACCGAGGGTGGAACCGGCCTTGATGAGCCCATCGCCACTTGCAACGTTGATGCTATTACCCGAAGAATAAAAGCCACTTTTAAGAAAACTACCCGCTGCCAGGGTTGACAAACACCTGAGAGTAGCGTCAGCCGTAAGGGTAAGGTCAGCGCTCAAAGTAGTGGCAGCGGTAAGGGTACTGCCGTTGACCACAGAGCTTATACCCAATACCGTCCCTGCTTCCAGAATACTACCGGACTTGACTGCCCCGCCGCCGCTTGCAACCGTGACACTCCCAGTAAGATAATAGTCACTGGTGGTGGCAAGCGCGGAGCTCGACGCATTCACGGTCTGTCTGTCTGCGGACAGCACCGAGCCCGCGGTGAGGGTAGAGGCCTGGGTGGTGGTGACGTCGCCGGCCAAGTTACTGTTGGTCAGGTTGAACCCGAGGGTGGAGCCCGCCTTGATAGTGGCGTTGCTCGAAAGAACGCTGTCAGCGGCCAGGGTCGATTCCACCGTGGTGGTAACCGCTCCGTCGGTGGTGATGCTGTTGGTGAGGTTGAGGCTGACCTTGTCGGCGGAATCATTGATGATGATCTCGTTTGCGCCGGTCTGGAAAAGCTTGATCTCGCCCAGGGTGGAGAGATCGCTGCCCGCGAGCACCACACCGGTGTCGCCGGACACCTGGATGGCCCGGCCGTCGTTCGAGGTCAGGGTCAGGTAACCGGACTCGTCCACGCTGGCGAAAACCCCGGTCTGGCTGGATTTCTGGTTGATGGCGTTGACCAGAGAGCCGTCGGCGTCGTTTGCCTGAACGGTGATCGCGCCGATGGCCACGCCGTTGATGGAGAAGTCGCTGCCGGTGGAGCCGGCCGCGACCGCGGCGGTGGAGGTAACCTCAACCGTGGCCTGGGCGGAGACGCCGGTAATGTCGGCCACCGCGTTGATGGCGTCGGCCAGGGCGGCCATGGAATGGTCGGCGTCGTTGTCATAGGCCAGGGTGACCGACTTGATGTTGACCTCCTGGTTGAGGATGTTGCTGTAGATGCTGAGCCGCACCTCGCCGGTGCCGGAGGCGTTGAGCATGCCGGTGGTGACGTGGCCGATCTTGCCAGCCTCGGCCGAGCCGATGGAGATGCCCAAGGTCTCGCCGGTGTAGGCTCCCACCTGAATCTGCTTGTTGGTGAACTGGCCGGAAAGCAGTTTCTGGTTGTTGAAGGAGGTGTTCTTGGCAATGTTGTCAAGCTCCTCCATCAGCTTGTCGATGTCCGCCTGGATGGCGTTGCGGGACTGGGTGGTCTGGCCGTCTTGGGCCGCCTGGATCGCCTTGGTCTTGATGGTGTTGACGATGTTGATCGCCTCCTCCAGGGCGCCGTCCGCGGTCTGGACCATGGAGATGCCGTCGTTGGCGTTCCGGATCGCCTGACCCAGGCCAAGGGACTGGGACTTGAGCGAATCGGCAATGGCCATGCCCGAGGCGTCGTCCGCCGCCTTGTTGATACGCAGGCCGCTCGACAGCTTCTCAAGGGATGCGCTCAGGCCCTGGTCGTTCCTGACCATGCTCCGGTGCGCCGTGAGCGCGGCTACGTTGGTGTTGATGCGCAGTGACATGTTTTTATCCTCCATCCATGTGTTTTTTCAAGAGGGACTCCGTTCCCTCAATGCCCTAAAAAACTGAAAACCTTCTGCCTTTCCCTGACGCTGCACCTCCCTTGCTTTGACTGGCCGATACGAAAAAACGGTTTGAGAGACAATCACTCATTGTCCGTATCGGCAGCCGGGAGAAAGGCTTTAGGATTTTTTAGGGAGGGAAAAGACGGCCCCGCAACAAGGCCGCGGGAGCGCCCTTGTTGCGGGGCCGAAGACAAAAGTCAAAAGTATCGGCAGGTTACGAATCAGACACCCCGTGTCTCCGGGACTGTTTCGGGTTGTTACGAAAACATCAGAAACAGCACTCAGGAAAGGGCGGCAAGGGCCGCGCGGGCGGAAGACATTTCCGGATCGCGGGAAAGGGCGGCCTCGTAAGCGGCCCGGGCCGCCTCGGCCTTGTCCATGGCCAGATAGCAGTCCCCGATCTTTTTCAGGCAGGAATTGGTCTCGGGCAGCAGAGTAAAACACCTTTCATAGGCCGCAACCGCGGCTTCGTAATCCCCGGAGTCGGAAAGGATGTCACCTATCTCCTCCCAGAGGGCGCCCCATCCCGGCTCCACCGCCACCGCCCGAAGGAGCAGCTCGATCCCCCGGCCCGCATCGTCTGCGGCGATGGCGTACATGGCCAGGGCCGCGTTGAGCGCGGGATCGTCAGGCTCCGGTTCCGGAACGTCCGCCGCCGCACTCTCCCGGCGGAGCCCGATCTCGGCGGCCAACACATCCACCGCAGGCAGGATCGCGGACAACGGCCGCCACGGCGCAAGGAAATTTTCCGCCTCGGAAAAACATCCCCGCCGCATCAAGGAACGGCAATACAGGCAGGACCGTAACCATAAGACACGCAGACCGGCATCGGCCTCTTCCCCGGCGACCGTGAGCCTGGCCACCCGTTCGAGCCATACCGGCAACAACGAGGGGAAATCCCCAATCTCGCCATCAAAGCGCACATGGCGCACGGCGATTTCGGTCCAGAAAGCGCGCTCACCGCGCCGCGCTGCGGCCGCCTCCTCCCTTGCCGCGCTTTTTCCCCAGAGGGTTTCAGCCTCGATGAAATCAAGCATGGCTGCACGGGTTTTGCCTGCAAGCGCCATTAAATCCCCGTCCAGCCTCCCGGGAGCCAGAGAATCGAACAACGGCGCGGCCAGGCCATACAACCCCCGCTCCACGTAGCACCGGGCGAGGGCAGCGTCCTTCCCGTCCGGATCCGCGGCCGACGCGGCCTCCCGTTCCAGGAAACCGCACAGGTCGTCGAGCAGGTCGCGGCATAGCCGGCAGGCGGCCTCGCGGGCGCGGTTGACCGCCTCGACCCGCTCTATCTCGGCCAAAAGCCAGGGAAGATACCCCTGCTCTTCCCGGAGCCGCAGGTTCTCCTCCCGGCGCCGGTCGTTCTCGCGCAGGGCGGCAAAGGTGAGCTCCATTATCTGTTCGCTCGGCTCGTCCATGTTGTCGAGCTGTCTGTTGAGCCGGTCGAAATCGTTGAGCAAACCGGCAACGGCGCCGGGCAGGCCCTCAAAACCATCCACCCGCGCCCCCTTTGCCAGCAGCGCCGCCACCCGCTCCCGCACCTTGCCGCCGATCCGCAGGCCTTTTTCCACACAACCAAGCATCCGGCCGCAAGACGCCGAAATCCTCCGGGCCCGGGCCGCCATCTTTTCAACCGCAAAGCCCGCGGCACCACCGGAGATACGGGCCATGACCTCTTCAACGGATACCCCCTCCCCCATATACCTCTCCACGGCTTCAGCCAACGGCATCTCCACGGTCCCGGCAATACGCACCCCGGTGGCGGAAGCGTTTATCACCCGGTGCCGCGAGGCGGCGATGACCTCTTCGAACTCTTTTTGAATCTGCATAAACAACCGGTCAGTGGCCACGGTAGTCCCCCCCACGCCGGGAACCTGGAATATCTCCCGGTTGTCCGGGGCCTTGGCCGCCTTTATGACCGTGTCCTCTGCATGGTCCCATGAAGGGTTGGTGTATGCCAGATCCTGACCCACGAGGACAATGGGATCACAACCCATCAGCATGGCGGAAACAAGGGACAGATGGGCTACTGAAGATCCAGGCGGCATGAGTTCTCTTACTCCGAGGACGTCGCTTATCCACCTTTGCGGCAGATCGTCGTCAAAGGTCCAGAACAGATGACGACAGCGCAGGCGGGCGGGGATAAGCGGTGTCACCCGCGGCGAGGCAATAAGGGAAAAAGACCACCTGCAGTCAACCAGCGGCGCGATTTTTTCAAAGTTGGGGGCCTGGTAATCTATGGTGGTGACGAAATCGGGAACGAGCCCGGCCCGCACCATGGGAACCAGGGCGGAGTCCACTGCAAAGATCACGGCCCGGCCGGCAAGCGAGGCCAAAACATCCTTGTCCCGGTCGAGGGACGGGCCGGCCGCGGCCAAAACAGCCGGTTTGCCGGCAAACGCCCCCTTGAGGGCCTCGATAGGACGGCTGTGCCGGACAAGAGAAAGGTTGACGAGACGGTTTCTGAAGAAATCCTCCCCGTTCCTCCTGGTGGTGCCGCCCGCGGTGTTGCAGTCGTTCAGGATGAGGAACACCCGGCGGTCCACCTCGCTGTATTCGGGCCGCGCGGCAAAGGAAGGAACATGACGGCGGACGTGGATATCCTCCTGCCCGGCGATCCTGACCACCGTTTCCTCAAAAGCCTGTTCGTCCAGCGGCCCCACGAACAGGCGCACCCGGCGGTCCGAGAAGAAATCCCACAAGCCAACCGTGCGCATGGCGGCGATGAACACCTCCACCACCGGCTCGACCACGACCAGCATCCTGGTCGCGGGACGGGCGCGCAATACGTCCCTGGGCTCGACCCCGGACCCCATGCCCACGAACACCAATAGCCCCCGGAACCCTTCACGTACCGCCTGGATATGGCTGTCCGCGTCAGGGGCAAACACAGGCGCGCCCGCCATGACGGTGTCTCCGGAGACAAGCCGGTGGACCGCGGGATGATAACGTTGCAGGGCCGCGAGATTCTGCCGCCAGATGGTTTCACTGTCCATGATTTTTCCCATGCCGACCGATTTGCTACAATGAACCCCGACGGCCTTGTTACGAAGCCGTCAACCATGATGTTAGACCAATTCCGGGGAACAATCCACCAACCATCCCTACGGCGATTGTCCAATGCAAAAGCAAAATCCGGCAACAACAGCGCTGTCAGGCCCCAACAGCCCCGAACGGGAGGCCCTTCTCGCCGAGGCATCGGCCCTCCTCCAGGCAGGAAAACTCGACCGGGCCGCGGAGATGTGCGGCAGCCACCTCCGCGGCCACCCGGACGACGCCAGGATCGCCAACATCCTGGGGCAGATCCTCTTCCGCAAAAACAACCCGCGCGCGGCCCTCGACCATCTCGCCCGGGCCTACGAGCTCGATCCCGAATCTCCCCGTTACGGCCACGACTACGCCCTGACGCTCACCGAGTGCGGTCGCATCGAAGAGGCCGTGGCCATCCTCAAGAAACTGACCGCGGCCCATCCGCAACAGGCCGAATCCCATTTCCTTCTCGGCAACTGCTATTCCCTCACCGACAGACACGAGGCCGCGGCCGGCAGGTTCCAGGCGGCCTTAAGAATACGGCCGGACTATCAGGAGGCCATCTTCAACCTCGGGATAACCTTGCGCAAACTGGACCGCACCGAGGAAGCGGCGGAGCTGTTCAAAAGGCTCACCACCATGCCCGGCGGCGACAACGCCGACAACCACTTCCAGGTCGGACTCTGCCTGCAGGCGCAGGCAAAACACGGCGAGGCCGTGCCCCACTACCGCCGGGCCCTGGAATTGAACCCGAACCACGGAGACACCTGCTACAACCTGGGCATCGCCCTGCGCGAATCCGGCAAGGCTGACGAGGCCGCAAGGGTGCTCAAAAAGGCCGGAAACATCCCGGGAACCACCGTAAAACCGGCGGTTATAGAGTGCAACATCGGCCTCGCCCTGCAGGAAGCGGAACGATACCAGGAGGCGATCCCCCATTTCCGCCGGGCCACCGAGCTCGACCCCGGATACGCCGAGGCCTTCTCCGACTGGGGCAGCACCATGCTGGCCATGGGACGGCCCCGGGAGGCCGTGGACATGTACCGCAAGGCGGTAACGCTGCGCCCGGATTTCCACGAGGCCTGGTACAACATGGGCATCGCCTTTCTCGAGCTCCTCGATCTGGAAAAAGCGGTCGAACACTACTGCCGGGCCATAGAGATCAAGCCGGAACTGGCCGAGGCGCACTGGAACCTGGCCATCGTACTGCTCCTTGCAGGAAGGTACAAAGAGGGATTCAGGGAGTACATGTGGAGGTGGAGGCGCAAAAACGCCGACATCTATCCCATAGACCGGCCGGAATGGCATGGAGAGACCGATCCGGACATGACCCTGCTCGTCCACGCGGAACAGGGCCTTGGCGACGCCATCCAGTTCGTTCGCTACCTGAAGCTCGTCAGGGAACGGGTTGGCCGGGTGTTTCTCGCCTGCCCGGCCCCGCTGCACCGGCTGTTCCAGTCCCTCCCCTGGGCCGACGCAGTGTTCTTGAAGGACAAGCCGGAAAAGATCGCCCCGCTGGTCGACGCCCACGTTCCCCTTCTCAACCTGCCGACGATATTCGAAACCACCCTGGAGGAGATCCCGGCTCCGGTTCCCTACCTGCACGCGGAGGAAGACAGTGCCAGGTCCGCGGAAAAACTCTTTTCCGGCCAAAGGCGGCCGCGGATCGGCATAGTCTGGCGCGGCAACCCCGGTCACGCCAAGGACAAGGAGCGTTCCTGCCGGCTGAGCGATCTCGCCCCCATCCTGGAGGAGAAAACCGCGGATTTCTACAGCCTGCAAAAAGACCACGACGAAGAGCTGCCCGCACAGATCACCGACCTCGCCGGCCACCTCAACACCTTTGCCGATACCGCCGCCATTCTGCAGCACCTGGATCTGCTCGTCACCGTGGACACCTCGGTGGCCCACCTGGCCGGGGCCCTTGGCAGGCAGGTGTGGGTGATGCTGCCCTTTGTCCCGGACTGGCGCTGGCTGACGGACCGGGACGACACCCCCTGGTATCCGACCATGCGCCTGTTCCGCCAGGACGAAACCCGGCGCTGGGAACCGGTGATCGAACGCATCCGCGGCGAGATCGCCCGGTTGGCTCAGGCGCGGTGATACTCCCGGTACCATTCCACGAACCTGGCAAGCCCCTCCTCGATGGTGGTGGAGGGCGAAAACCCGGTCAGGGCCGAAAGCCTGCCGATGTCGGCATAGGTCTCGGCCACGTCGCCGTCCTGGAAGGGCAGCATCTCGAGCCTGGCCTTCCTGCCCAGGCAGTCCTCGAGCACGTTTATGAACCGCAAAAGCTCCTCCCGGCGGTGGTTGCCGATGTTGAGCACCCGGAAGGGCGCGCAGCTCGTGGCCGGGTCCGGGTTCTTGCGGTCCCAGCCGGGATCGGGCGCGGGCGGCAGGGCCATCACCCGGACCACGCCCTCGACGATGTCGTCGATATAGGTGAAATCCCGTTTCATCCGGCCGTGGTTGAAGACCGGCAGGGGCTCGCCCGCGAGGATCTTCTTCGTGAAGCTGTAATAGGCCATGTCCGGCCGGCCCCAGGGCCCGTAAACGGTGAAGAACCGCAGGCCGGTCGCGGGGATGGCGTAGAGGTGGCTGTAGGCATGGGCCATGAGCTCGCCCGCCTTCTTGGTGGCGGCGTAGAGGCTCACCGGGTGGTCCACCGGATCGCTCTCCGAGAACGGCACCTTGACGTTGGCGCCGTAGACCGAGCTGGAGGATGCGAAGACCAGATGCTCCACCCGGCCGTGGCGGCAGCCCTCGAGCAGGTTCAAAAACCCGGTGATGTTGCTCTCCCCGTAGGCGTGGGGGTGGGTGAGGGAGTAACGCACCCCGGGCTGGGCCGCGAGGTTGACCACCACCCGGAAACGGTGACGCCGGAAGAGTTCCTCCATGCCGGCGCGGTCGCAGAGGTCGAGGCGGTGGAAGGTGAAGCCCGGCTCCGGTTCGAGAAGGGCGAGGCGGGCCTTTTTCAGGCCGGGATCGTAGTAGGGGTTCAGGTTGTCGATCCCGACCACCTCGGCCCCGCCGGCGACCAGCCTCCGGGCGAGATGAAAACCGATGAACCCGGCCGCGCCGGTTATGAGCACAGGAGATATTTTCATGTCTTCCGCCATGCCGGTCATTGCAATTCCCCGCATACCCGGGCCGCGAGCTCCTCGCCGATGGCCAGGCTCGCCGTGGCCGCGGGAGAGGGGGCGTTTATCACGTGCAGGCTCCTTTCCCCCCGGGCGAAGACGAAGTCGTGGGCCAGGCCGCCGTCGGGCCTGACCGCCTGGGCCCTGACCCCGGCCGGGGCGGGTTCGAGGTCGCCGGCCCTCACCCCGGGCGCAAGCCGTCTCAGGGCGCGGACGAACAAGCCCTTGGACAACGACCTCGCCGTCTCCGCGGCCCCGGCCCGCCACCAGCGCCGCGCCATCCGCCTGACCCCCGGGTAGCCGATGAACTCCGCGAGATCGGCCCGGCTCACCCGGCTCCAGCCGTACCCCTCCCTGGCCAGGGCCAGGACCGCGTTGGGCCCGGCCGTGAGCCCGCCGTCGAGGTGACGGGTGAAATGGACCCCGAGGAAGGGCAGCCGCGGGTCCGGCACCGGATAGACCAGTCCCCGGACCAGGTCGCGGCCGGGACGGCAACGGTAGTACTCGCCCCG
>JALWTY010000204.1 GCA_026993265.1 Desulfobacterales bacterium | reverse complement strand
GGCGCGGCGTCTTATCGGATGGCTCGAGACAAGGGCAGACATCCGCTGCGCGGCAGGCCCGATCCCGCAAGGCGCCATCGTGGTCCGTGATTCAAGCGGCCAGCCCGTGAAGGCGCTCTTCGGATCACTTGCCCTGAACTCCGAAGGGCTCGGTCTTGCTCCAGGCAACTCGCTGAGCCTGATCCAGGCTGCGGAGCGGGCGGAGGAGGCGGGCGCCCTCGCCCAATGGTTCGACGCGCAATGGCAGAGCCTGCCGGACGACCCACAGGCCAGGGACCGCATCATCCGCACGCTTCACGAGATTGCGGATCACCGCGATCCGTACCTGGTCTATGCCCTGATTCTCCACCATCTCTTCTCGCCCCGTGGAGAGGAACTGGATGAAGAGCAGGTCATCAGAGCGGCAACCGGTATCCGTGACACGGTGGTCTGGAAGAAGCTCTACAAGTTTCAGCGGGACGGCGTCGTTGGCGCCATCGACAAGCTCAACCGTTTCGGAGGCTGCATCATTGCCGACAGCGTCGGCCTCGGCAAAACCTTTGAGGCGCTGGCCATCATCAAGTACCACGAACTGCGCAACGACCGCGTCCTGGTGCTCTGCCCGAAACGGCTGCGCGACAACTGGACCATCTACCGGGCGAACGACCGCCGGAACGTCCTGGCGGCGGACCGTTTCAACTACGACGTGTTGAATCACACCGATCTCTCCAGGAACAGCGGGGTTTCAGGCGATATCGATCTCGCCCACCTCAACTGGGGCAATTACGACCTCGTAGTGATCGACGAATCGCACAACTTCCGCAACAAGCGCACCCCGCAAAAGGGGGGAGAGACCCGCTACGACCGCCTCATGCGCAAGATCATCCGCGAGGGAGTCAAGACCCGCGTCCTGATGCTCACGGCCACGCCGGTGAACAACCGACTGGCCGACCTGCGCAACCAGATCGTGTTTGCCACGGAAGGGGATGACGCCGCGCTCCTGGAATATGGGATCAGCAGCATCGATGCCACCACCCGGCTCGCCCAGAAGCAGTTCAACCGCTGGCAGAAGCTTCCGGAGCCGCAACGCACGCCTGAACGCCTGATCGAGATGCTGGGTTTCGACTACTTCACCCTCCTCGACCTGCTCACCATCGCCCGGTCGCGCAAGCATATCGAGAAGTACTACGGGCTCGCCGAGACCGGCCGGTTCCCGGCACGGCTCAAGCCGATCAACATCAAGGCGGACGTGGACCTGGCCGGCGGCTTTCCGCCGATACGCGAGCTCAACCTCGAGATCCGCCGGCTCAATCTCGCGGCCTACGCGCCGCTGCGCTATGTGCTGCCCCACAAGCAGGAGGCCTACGACAGAAAGTACAGCACCAAGGTGAAGGGCGGTGCCGGTTTCTTCCGGCAGGTGGACCGCGAGGAGAGCCTGATCCATCTGCTCCGGGTGAACGTGCTCAAGCGGATGGAAAGCTCGGTGGTCTCGTTTGCCCTGACCATCGAGCGGCAGCTCCGCGACGTGGAGGCCACCCTCGCCCGCATCAAGGCCCAGGCCGCGGAGGTCGAAGAGATCGATATCCAGGACATCGACATCGATGACCCGTCCTTCGAAAGCCTGCTGGTCGGGCGCAAGGTCAAGGTGCTGCTCCAGGATGTGGATCTGGTGCGCTGGAAACAGGATCTGATCGAGGACCGCAACCGCCTGCGAAACATGCTCGCCGCCGCGCGCGAGATCACGCCGGAGCGTGACGCCAAACTGGCGGAACTCAAGCGGATGATCGCAGACAAATGCCGGCGCCCCATCAACGGCGGCAACCGCAAGGTCCTCGTCTTTACCGCCTTCGCCGATACGGCCTGCTACCTCTACGAGCAGCTCGCGCCCTGGGCCAGGTCGCAACTGCAGATAGAAAGCGCGCTCGTCACGGGCACGGGCAGCAACCGGACGACGCTGCCCAACCTGCGGCGCGACCTGGCCTCGGTGCTCACCGCCTTTGCCCCCATCGCCAAGGAGCGCCCCGAGGAGTTCGCCGGCGAGGGCGAGCTCGATCTGCTGATCGCCACCGATTGCATCTCCGAGGGCCAGAATCTCCAGGACTGCGACTGGCTGATCAACTACGACATCCACTGGAACCCGGTGCGGATCATCCAGCGCTTCGGCCGTATCGACCGCATCGGCTCGCCCAACGAGCGCATCCAGCTCGTCAACTTCTGGCCAAACATGGAGCTGGAGGAGTACATCAACCTGGAACAGCGGGTGAGCGGCCGCATGGTGCTGCTCGACATCTCGGCCACCGGCGAGGAGAACCTGATCGAACAGCAGTCCGGCGACCGGATGAACGACCTCGAGTACCGCCGCAAACAGCTCCTCAAGCTCCAGGACGCGGTGATCGACCTGGAGGATCTCTCCACCGGCGTCTCCATCACCGATCTTACCCTGGCCGATTTCCGCATTGACCTGGCCGATTTCCGCAAGGCCCATCCCGGCCTCCTGGAGTCCCTGCCGCCGGGCACCCTTGCGGTGACGACCACCACCGAGACGGACCTGCCGCCGGGGATCATCTTCTGCCTGCGGGACGAGAGCGAGGCCGCCCGCGGGACCGCCGACAGGGGATACCCGCTCGCGCCCCACTACCTGGTCCACGTGGGCGACGACGGCTCCGTGCTCCTGCCATACACCCAGGCCAAACAGATCCTCGACCGGTTGAAACGCCTCTGTCTCGGACGCGACATCCCCGACGCCGGGGCCTGCGCCCGCTTCGACCGGGCCACCAGGAACGGCGAGGACATGGGCCACGCCCGGAAACTGCTCGCCGCGGCAGTGGCCTCGGTGGTGGGCAAGAGCGAGGAGCGCGCGGTGGCGAGCCTCTTCACCCCCGGCGGCACTCATGCCCTGGCAGGGGAGTTCGCCGGGATCGACGATTTCGAGGTCATGGCCTATCTCGTGGTCCTGCCGGAGGAGGCCGGATGACCGGAGACGAGGTGATCGCGGCCCTCGGCCTGCCGGAGGGCGCCCGGGTTGAGCGGCGCGTCCCCAAGACCCTGCTCGTCGAGCACGGCGCCCCCACCGCGGCGGACAAGCGGCGCATCAACGACGGCATCGAGCGGATCCAGTGGGTGGCGGCCCTCAAGCCCGCCACCGTGGGCGTGGCTGCCTATCGGGACGAGGTGCGCGAGTATCTTGAGATCGCGGTGCTCCGTGTTATTCTCCGGGAAACGGCAAAAGACGACCGCATCCTTGGGCTGGTTCATCGCGCGGTGCCCTATCCCGTGTTTGCGCTGGCTGAGCGCTTTGATCGCGTTACCATATCGCTCGCCCATCTGCGCTGGTCCCAGGCGGAGACAGACAAGACGGTGATCGACGGCGAGCGGGTCGCGGTGGCGGCGCCTGCGGACGATGCTCCGCACCGCCAGGCCTTTGCCGAGGCCCTGGCCTTGAGCCGGCAGCCCCGGGAGACGCTTCATGCCCTCTACCAGGGGTGGATCGACACCCTGCTGGCCTTGGAAGCGGCCCGGCGCAGCGGCCGTTTCGAGATCCTGGCCGAGGCCGATCGGCGCGCCGCCCGCAGGCAGGCCCTGGCCGAATGCGCCCGCCTCGACGCCGAGATCGCCCGGCTGCGTGGTGCGGCAAGGAAAGAGAAGCAGATGGCGCGGCTGGTGGAGCTGAACATGGAGTTGGAACGCGCCGAGGCGGCTTACGCTGCGGCAAAGCAACGATTATGAGCCACGAAAACCACGAAATTGACCAAAACCACGAAACACACGAAATACACGAAAGGTGCGAAAAACTTCTTTATAAAGAGGAAGTTTACGCTATTCAGGGGGCTATTTTCGACGTTTACCGTGAAATGGGTTGTGGTTTTCTTGAGGCGGTCTATCAGGAATGCCTGGAAAAGGAGTTACGTCTGCGTAGTATTCCGTTCGTCTCTCAGCGGGAATTGAGGCTGACATACAAGGGGCAACCGCTTGTGCAGCGGTACAAGCCGGACCTGATCTGCTTCGACAAAATCATTGTCGAACTCAAGGCCGTTTCCACATTGACCCGGGAGCACAAAGCGCAGATTTTCAACTATCTGAAGGCAAGCGGGCTACGGCTCGGCCTGTTGGTTAATTTTGGTCATTACCCTAAAGCCAAGATCGAGAGGGTCATTCTATAAACCACGAAATACACGAAAACTATAAATTCCATAATCTTTCGTGTGTTTTGTGTGTTTCGTGGTTTCCTGGAGGTGGTGCAATGAAGAAATTAACGCCCCAAGACCCGGAGACCAAGTCCCCCGACCTGGTGGCCGAGAACATCGCGCGGCTCAAGGCCCTGTTCCCGGAGCTGGTGACCGAGGGGCCGGAGGGCGCGTCGGTCAACGTGGACGTGCTGAAAACACTCGTGGGCGACCGGACCGTCACCGACTGTGACGAAAAGTACGGGCTCAACTGGTTCGGCAAGCGCCGGGCGCGGCAATTGGCGCTCACGCCTTCAACCGGCACGCTGCGTCCCGCGCCTGAGGAGAGCGTGGACTGGGAGACAACGCAGAACCTGGTGATCGAGGGCGACAACCTGGAGGTCCTGAAGCTCCTGCAGAAGAGCTACGCCGGCAAGGTGAAGCTGATCTACATCGACCCGCCCTACAACACGGGCAAGGATTTTGTTTACAAGGACGATTTCCGTGACAACATCCGCAACTACAAGCGTCTGACCGGCCAGGTGGACGAGGAGGGCTCGCCGCTGACAAGCAACCCCGAAACCAGCGGACGGTTTCATACCGATTGGTTGAATATGATGTATCCGCGGTTGAAGGTGGCGAAAGTGCTGCTTAATACCAATGGCCTTCTCCTAGTTTCGACAGACGAAACGGAGTCGGACAACGCCAAGCGTATCTGTGATGAGGTGTTCGGCGAGGAGAATTTCGTTGAAAGGATTGTCTGGAAGAATAAGTATGGATCCGGGGCGTTCACACGTGGCTTTGCAAACGTCCATGAGTACATACTTGTCTATTCACGCGAACCCATCTCGAACGTCGCTGCACCGTTAAACGATGAGCAGCGAGCTGCGTACAAGTTGCGTGATGACAAGTTTCCCATTCGGGGTGGCTACCTTACACAACCTCTCGCAACAAAGAGCAAGGATCCGCGCCCTAATCTCGTATATCCGATTCATCACGAAGGGCACGAAATATGGCCAGATAAGCAATGGATCTGGTCTAAGGAGCGATTCGATGCAGCATACGCGAACAATGAAATAGTTATCAACCATGAACGTGGAAAATTCAGCGTCCGAGTTAAGCAATATTTAAGAGATGAGAATGGAATTGAGCGTCTTGGCAAGCCACTATCCCTAATGACCGGGCCCTTCAATCAAGAAGGTACAAGGGATCTCGCAGGTCTTTTTGGTGATCGAGTTTATACCTTTCCAAAGCCTGTGGCGCTGATCCAGTACTTTGTTCGCTTGGTCGTTAATGACTGTGAGTCACGGGATGGCATCTACCTAGACTTTTTCGCCGGCTCCGGCACCACCGGCCATGCCGTCATGGCCCAGAACGCCGCTGACGGCGGCAACCGCCGTTACATCCTCGTCCAGCTCCCCGAACCCCTCGACCCGAAGAACAAGGACCAGAAGACCGCGGCCGAGTTCTGCGACAAACTCGGCAAGCCCCGCACCATCGCCGAGCTGACCAAGGAACGCCTCCGCCGGGTCGGGAAGAAGATCAAGGAAGAGAACCCTGACTGGGACGGCGACACCGGCTTCCGGGTCTTCAAGCTGGACTCCAGCAACATCCGCGCCTGGGACCCCCATCCGGACGACCTGGAGGGCGCGCTGCTGGAGCATGTGGAGCACCTGAAGCCGGGCCGCAGCGAGCAGGACGTGCTTTACGAGCTGCTTCTCAAGCTCGGTCTCGACCTCTGCGTGCCCATCGAGACCCGGACCATTGCCGGCAAGGAGGTCCACGCGGTGGGCGGCGGCGTGCTGATCGCCTGTCTGGCCGAACGGATCGAACAGGCCCAGGTGGAGGAGCTGGCCCAGGGTATCGTCGAATGGCACGGGGAGCTCGCCCCGGCCGGGGACACATCTTGCGTCTTCCGTGACGCGGCCTTCGAGAACGACGTCGCCAAGACCAACCTAGCGGCGATCCTCGAGCAGCACGGCATCGCCAAGGTGAGGAGTTTGTGATGAATAATTTCACGGATCCGCCCAGAATCGAAACGCTGCATATCAAGAACTATCGGGTGTTGCGGGACGTGCGCCTGGACCGGTTGACGCCGTTCACCGTGCTTCTCGGCCCCAACGGCAGCGGCAAGTCCACGGTCTTCGACGTGTTCGCCTTTCTTTCCGAATGTTTTACAGAAGGCCTGCGCAAGTCATGGGACCGGCGGGGACGTTTCCGGGAACTCCGGAGTCGGGATTCAGACGGCCCCATCGTCATCGAGCTGCAGTACCGTGAAAAGCCGGGCACCCCACTCATTACCTATCACCTGGAAATCGATGAAAAGGACCGGGGGCCGGTTGTCAAACATGAGTTTTTACGCTGGAAGCGGACCCATCCGGGGGCCCCTTTTTATTTTCTTGACTACCGAGAAGGCAAGGGCAAGGTCATTACCGGCGAACAGCCGGAATCGCAGGATAAACGCATTGAAAAACCTCTTTCCGGCCCGGACGTGCTGGCGGTGAACACCCTGGGCCAACTGGCGGAGAACCCGCGGGTAATCGCCTTACGCCACTTTGTCACCAGTTGGCACCTCTCCTATCTCTCGGCCGACGCCGCCCGAGGCAACCCGGAGGCAGGGGCGGAGGAGCGCCTGTCGCAGACGGGTGACAATCTGGCTAACGTCATCCAATACCTGGCCGAGGAACATCCTGAACGGCTCGATCAGATCTTCGCGACCCTGCGGCGTCGGATACCTCGCATTGAGCAGGTGACCTCCCGCCCTCTGGATGACGGACGCCTGCTCCTGCAGGTCAAGGACGCGCCGTTTTCAACCCCGGTTCTGGCGCGCTTCGCCTCGGACGGCACCCTGAAGATGCTGGCCTACCTGACCCTGCTCTATGATCCAGACCCACCACAACTGATCGGCATCGAGGAGCCGGAGAACTACCTTCATCCCCGCCTCTTGCCGGAACTGGCTGAAGAGTGCGACATGGCCTCGGAGCGCACCCAGCTCATCGTCACCACCCATTCCCCCTTTTTCATCGATCCGTTGCAGCCCGAGGAGGTACGGGTCCTGTACCGCGGTGCCGATGGCTACACCCGGGCGAAGCGGGTGGCGGATATGGTGGGCATCGCGGATTTCCTCGCGGAAGGTGCATCCCTGGGAGACCTGTGGATGGAAGGCCATTTCGAGGTGGGCGACCCCCTGGCCGGGGAGGAAGGGGCATGAGCCGGCTGGAGTTGTTGGTGGAAGAGCCTTCCATGGAGGAGGCCTTGCGGCATCTGTTGCCGAAAATCATCCAGGATCGGGCCCAATGGAAGGTGATTAACATGCGGAACAAGGGGCGGCTCCTGAAAGAGCTGCCTAACCGGCTCCGCGCCTACAAGCGGCGGATGAATGGAGGCGAGCGGCTCAAAGTCGTTGTTTTGATCGATCGGGATAACGATGATTGCCGCGAATTGAAACAGAGGCTCGAAACCATGGCCCACGAGGCCGAATTGCAAACTAAGACGGCAGTCGGCGCGGCTGGCGCTTTTCAGGTGGTCAATCGCATCGCGGTTGAAGAACTGGAGGCCTGGTTCATGGGTGATACCGCAGCGCTGCAAAACGCTTTCACCTCATTGCGTGGCACCCGCTTCCCGAACTCTTTCAACAACCCGGACAACGGGGGCACATGGGAACGGCTGCACCGTTTCCTCAAACAAAACGGCATCTATCGCAAGAGTTTCCCCAAGATCGACGCAGCCCGCAAGATTGCGTCGCATATGGACCCAGCCCGCAACCGCTCGCAGAGTTTTCAGGTATTCCAACAAGGACTGGAGGCCTGTCTATAGAAACTTCATTTCGAGCCCAACCTCGACTACCAGCTTGCGGCCATCGAGGCAGTCTGCGACCTATTTCGCGGCCAGGAGGTCTGCCGGACGGAGTTCACGGTGACCCGCGATCCGGCGGATCCGCAAACGCGCCTGGCCTTTGCCCAAAACGACCTCGGCATCGGAAACCGCCTGACCCTGCTCGACGAGGAGATCCTCGCCAACCTCCGCGAGGTGCAGCTCAGAAACGGGCTTGCGCCGTCGGAGGCCCTGGACTCGGGAGATTTTACGGTGGAGATGGAGACCGGCACCGGCAAGACCTACGTGTATCTGCGCACCATCTTCGAGCTGAACAAGCGCTACGGATTCACCAAGTTCGTGATCGTGGTTCCGTCCATCGCCATCAAGGAAGGGGTCTACAAGACGCTCCAGATCACCGAGGAGCACTTCAAGAGTCTGTACGCGGGCGTGCCCTTCGAGTACTTCCTCTATGATTCGCGCAAACTCGGCCAGGTCCGCAACTTCGCCACCAGCGCGGGCATCCAGATCATGGTGGTGACCGTCGGCGCCATCAACAAGAAGGACGTCAACAACCTGTACAAGGACAGCGAGAAGACCGGCGGCGAGAAGCCCATCGACCTGGTGCGGGCGACCCGCCCGGTGATCATCGTGGACGAGCCCCAGAGCGTTGACGGCGGGCTCAAGGGGCAGGGGAAGAAGGCGCTTGAGGCCATGAACCCGCTTTGCACCCTGCGCTACTCGGCCACCCACGTGGACAAGCACCACATGGTCTACCGCCTCGACGCGGTGGACGCCTACGAGCGCAAGCTGGTCAAGCAGATCGAGGTCGCCGCCGCCACCATCGAGGACGCCCACAACCGGCCCTACGTGCGGCTGGTGTCGGTCAGCAACCACCGCGGAACGATCAGCGCCAGGGTGGAGCGGGACGTGGCGACGCCCACCGGCGTGCGGCGGCGGGAAGTCATGGTGCAGGACGGTGACGACCTGGAGCAGACCACGGGGCGCGCGGTCTACCGCGACTGCCGGGTGGGGGAGATCCGGGTGGCCAAGGGGAGCGAATTCATGGAGCTGCGGGTGCCCGGCGGGGAGCGGTATCTGCGGATCGGCGAGGCCTGGGGAGATGTCGATCCCATGGCTGTGCAGCGGGAAATGATCCGGAGGACCATCAAGGAGCACCTGGACAAGGAAAAAAGGCTCCGTCCCCAAGGGATCAAGGTGCTTTCCCTCTTCTTCATCGACGAGGTGGCCAAGTACCGTCAGTACGACGAGGATGGCAATCCCGTCAAGGGACCATACGCCCGGATCTTTGAGGAAGAGTACCGCCGGCTCGCCAACCACCCGGACTACCGCACCCTCTTCGAGGGAGTGGATCTCACCCGGGCCGCCGAGGAGGTCCACGAGGGGTACTTTTCCATCGACAAGCGGTCGAAGCAGGTGGTGGACACCTACGAGGGCAACCAACAAGGGCGGGAAGCCGCCGAACAGGCATACAACCTGATCATGCGCGACAAGGAGAAGCTGCTCTCCCTGGACACTCCTCTCAAGTTCATCTTCTCCCACTCGGCCCTGCGGGAGGGCTGGGACAACCCCAATGTCTTTCAGATCTGCACCTTGCGCGACATCCGCAGCGAGCGCGAGCGGCGCCAGAGCATCGGCCGGGGCCTGCGTCTCTGCGTGAACCAGGAGGGCCGGCGCTTGCGGGGCTTCGAGGTCAACACCCTCACGGTGGTGGCGACCGAGAGCTACGAGGAGTTCGCCGAAAACCTCCAGCGCGAGATTGAAGAAGAGACCGGGGTGCGTTTCGGTATCGTCGAGCAGCACCAGTTCGCCGGTGTGACGGTGACGGGAGATGACGGGACGGTCACGCCCCTGGGGGTGGAACAGTCCAAGGCCCTCTGGCAACACCTGAAGGGCCAGGGGTACATCAACGCCAAAGGCAAAGTGCAGGACACCCTGCGGACGGCCCTCAAGGACGACACGGTCGATCTGCCCGGGGAATTCGCCGGCCAGGCCGCGCAGATCAAGCAGATCCTGCGCAAACTCGCCGGGCGGCTCGAGATCAAGAACGCCGACGAACGGCTCCCGGTGCCCCTCCGCAAGGAGGTCTATCTCAGCGAGGACTTCAAGGCGTTGTGGGACAGGATCAAGCACAAGACCACCTACCGGGTAGCCTTTGACAACGAACGGCTGGCTGCGGACTGCATCGAGGCCCTCCGCGGGGCGCCGCCGATCCCCAAGACGCGCCTTCAGTGGCGGAAGGCCGAGGTGGCCATCGGCAAGGCCGGAGTGGAGGTCAACGAGCGCGAAGGCGCCCAGACAGTGGTGCTGAACGAAAAGGATATCGAGCTGCCGGACCTGCTCTCCGAGCTTCAGGACCGCACCCAGCTTACCCGCCGCACCATCCACCGGGTACTGACGGAGTCCGATCGCCTGGCCGATTTCCGGCGTAACCCGCAGGCCTTCATCGAGCTCGCCGCCGAGGCCATCAACCGCTGCAAACGGCTGGCCGTGGTGGACGGGATCAAGTACCAGCGGCTAGGCAACGAGCACTACTACGCCCAGGAGCTGTTCGCGCAGGAGGAATTGACCGGCTACCTGAAGAACATGCTCACCGAAACGAAAAAATCCGTCTACGAGCATGTCGTCTACGACTCCGGCACCGAGCGCGCCTTTGCGGATGGTCTGGAGAAAAACGACGCGATCAAGGTCTACGCCAAGCTCCCCGGATGGTTTACCGTGCCGACCCCCCTTGGGGCCTACAACCCGGACTGGGCCGTCCTGGTGGAAAAGGATGGGGCGGAGCGGCTCTATCTGGTCGTGGAGACGAAAAGCAGCCTCTTTGCGGACGATCTGCGCGCTGCCGAAGGCGCAAAGATCAAATGCGGAAAGGCCCATTTTGATGCCCTGGCCGTCGGCGAGTCCCCCGCCAGATATGTCACCGCGCGTTCAGTGGAAGAGATTCTCATCCAGGAGGGATGATTGAAAACCGCGAACCCGTCATGGATTCGGGCCTTATCCTGAATTCGTGACGGCACTGATGACCTCAGCGGCGCCGTATGGCGTCAAGGTCAATATCGAGATCAACTTTCCCTTTGAATTTCTTCAGTTATATCGGATTCGATATTGCCGCCTGGGCCAGGGCCAGGGCTGCGGCCGTTTCGGCGAGTTCGCTCACCGCGCCCAGGGTGTCGCCGGTGGCGCCGCCGATGACGAGCCAGGAGATGAGGGAGAAGACAAGGGCCGTGGCCACGGCCGCGGCCGCAGCCGCAAGGCCGGCGCGGCCGGCCAGGAACCAGGCGCAGAGGTAGAGAAAGGCCAGCCCCCAGGCCGCGGCGGGCCAGCGGCCGCGGCCGTAGAACATGGCGCCGATGCCGCCCTCTTTCCGGGCATAGGGCAGCAATGCCATCATCAGAAGGATCATGGACCGGCCCGCCACCGGCATGAGGAGCGCGGCCCGCCAGGCCAGCTCCCCGCTTCCGTCCACCCCCCTGATCTTGGCCAGAACCACGAACAGGACCGCCAGCACCCCCATGACGCCGATGCGGCTGTCCTTCATTATCGCAAGGGCCTGTTCCCGGCCCCGGCGGGCGAGGAAGCCGTCGGCGCAGTCGGCCAGGCCGTCGAGGTGAAGGCCGCCGGAGAGGACGGCCAGGGCCAGGGTCACGGCAAGGCCGCAGTGAGCGCCCGCAAGCCGCGCCGCCAGGGCCGCGGCCGCGCCAATCAGAAGCCCAACCACCGGAAACCATGGCGCCGCGGCCCGGGGCGACCACTCCGTCCGGCCCGGCACCGGGAGCACGGTGAGGAAACGCAGGGCTGAAAAAAAACCCCTCACCCCTCCGCCTCCGACACCATGGCCTCGGCAAAGGTGGCGATATCGGTGAGCACGGCCCGGGCCGCGGCCACGATGTTCATGGCCACGGCCGCGCCGGTGCCCTCGCCCAGGCGGAGGTTGAGATCGAGCAGGGGCTCCTTGCCGATGAACTCCTGCATGCGGCCATGGCCCGGCTCGACGCTGCGGTGGGCGGCGATGACGAAATCGGCCGCGGCCGGGCACAGGGCGGTGGCGATCATGGCCCCGGCGGTGGAGATGAAACCGTCCACCAGCACCGGCCTGCGGGCCGCGGCCGCGCCCAGGACCAGCCCGGCGATCCCGCCGATCTCGAAGCCGCCCACCTTGGCGAGCACGTCCAGGGGGTCTTCGGGGTCGGGACGGTTGAGGGCGAGCGCCTGTTCCACCACCTCTATCTTGTGGGCGAGCTGGGCGTCGTCGATGCCGGTGCCGCGTCCGGCGACCTCGGCCACCGGACAGCGGCACAGGCAGGCGGCGATGGCGGTGGACGGGGTGGTGTTGCCGATGCCCATGTCGCCGGTGCCGAAGACATCGGTCTCCGGGACGAGCGAGCGGGCCACGTCGATGCCGGCCTCGAGCGCGGCCACGGCCTGGTCCCGGCTCATGGCCGGCCCCTTTGCCATGTTGGCGGTGCCAGGGGCCACCTTGCGGTCGATTATCCTGCCGCTTGCGGCCAGCTCGCCCAGGTCCGCGGCCACGCCCATGTCCACCACCACCACCCGGGCCCCGGCCTGGCGGGCCAGGGCGTTGATCCCGGCCCCGCCGCGGACGAAGTTGTGGACCATCTGCGGGGTGACCTCCTGGGGAAACTTGCTCACCCCCTCGGCGACCACGCCGTGGTCCCCGGCCATGGTGACCACGGCCCGGCGCTCCACCGGCGGGGTCATGGAGCGGGTCATCCCGGCCAAGTCCATGGCCAGGTCCATCAGCCGGCCCAGGGCCCAGTGGGGCAGGGCGAGCTGGTCGAGCCGCTCCCTGGCCCTTGCGCGCCACTCATCGTCCTGACCGCTTATCCCTGCGATGGTATCCTCGAGCAAAGCCATGTCTCGTCCTCCTCATGCCTCGCTTTCCGCCGTCCGGTAACGGCGTGGTTACTTTATCCGCAACGGCTGACCCGCGACCACCAAAAAGACCTCGGCCGCGGCCGCGGCCACGGTCTGGTTCACCCGGCCGACGAGGTCCCGGTAACGCCGGGCCAGGGGGTTGTCCGGCACGATGCCCCAGCCCACCTCGTTGGTCACCATCAAGACCGGCCCGGCCGTCCGGGCCGCGGCCCGGACCACGCCGACGGCGAGTTCGGCGGCCCGGTCCTCGCCGAGCTCTCCGTCCTCCAGCAAGAGGTTGTTCACCCACAGGGTGAGACAGTCCACCAGCACCACCCCGGCCCCGGCGCACCCATAAAGCACCCGGTCGAGATGGAGGGTTTCCTCCACCGTGCGCCAGCCCTTGCCCCGTTCCCGCTGGTGGCGGGCGATCCGTTCCGCCATCTCCCTGTCGGTCACCGGCGAGGTGGCCACGTAGACCCGGTCCGAGGACAAGGTCTCGGCCCGGGCCTGGGCAAAGGCGCTCTTGCCGCTTCTCGCCCCGCCGGTGACCAGGATTATCTCGGCCATCACTCCACCACCATCACCCCGCGGCCGCCCTCGAAAACGTCCACCACCGCGATCCCGGCCGGCTTGACGTCGAAGAGCAGGTACTGCGAGGGCTCGAGCCCCAGGAAATGGCAGAGCAGGGCGCGGACCACCCCGCCGTGGGCCACCACCAGGACGTTTTCCCCGGCGCGGGGCAGGGTGGCGGCGGCCCGGCCCACCCGGGCGACGAAATCGCCGATGCGCTCGCCTCCGGGAAAGGCGAAGTCCGGCGACCATATCCGCCAGCGGGCCGCAAGCTCCGGGTCCCGGCCGCTTATCTCGGCAAAGGTGAGCCGTTCCCAGCGGCCGAAATCCACCTCGCGCAGGTCGTCCACCACCTCCGCCCCGCCAAGGCCGAGTTCCTCCCCGACGATGGCGGCGCTCTGCCTGGCCCTGAGTTTCGGGCTGGTATAAAAGGCGGAGAAGCCGATGCCGGCAAGCCTTGCCGCGGCCCTCCGCACCTGCTCCGGCCCCTCGGGCCCGAGCGGCACGTCGCTCGACCCGACCATGCGGCCGTAAAGGGCCGGACCGGTGGAGCCGTGACGCATCAGGTAGAGCCGGGCCGCCTGTTTTGCCTTTGCCATTTTTTTCTCTACTTTTTAGGATGGAAAGTCGCCAACGACCCGAAACTACCCAGAGGCGGATCACCGATTTCCGACTTCCGGGTTTCTGACTTCTGACTTCTGATTTCCGACTTCCGGCATGGATACCAGCAATGAAAGAAAACGGCAAGGCAGGCCGGAGCTCTCGTGGCTCAAACTCGCCATCCACGGCGGCTACTTCCTCTTCACCCTCTGGGTGGGGGTCCGCTTTTTTCTCTTCTGGCTG
>JALWTY010000203.1 GCA_026993265.1 Desulfobacterales bacterium | reverse complement strand
GCTACCCGGAAGAGGAGCTTGATGCCTACGTGAACACCTACCTGAAAGAGGAGATAATGGCGGAGGGGCTGATCAGGAAACTGCCGCCGTTTTCACGTTTCCTGCGTTCCATCGCCCTGGCGAACGATTGCCAGGTTCCCCCGTCAACGGTGAACGAATATGTCGGCCTGCTCGAAGACACCCTGATCGGTTTCATGCTCCCGGCCTGGACACAATCCCGTAAGAGAAAGGCGATAAAATCGGCAAAATTTTATTTCTTCGATCCCGGGGTCACCCATGTGCTCGCCGGGACCAAGGCGCTTGATCGCAATTCCGATCTGTACGGAAAATCATTCGAGCAGTTCATCGGCATGGAGCTGCGCGCCTACCTGAGCTACAGAAGAAAAAAACTGCCCCTCTCGTATTGGCGCAGCACCCACGGCCAGGAGGTGGATTTTCTCATCGGCGAGGAGCTGGCAATAGAGGTGAAATCGTCCGCAAGGTTAAACAAAAGCGACTTCAAGGGGCTGCGCTGCCTTGCCGAGGAGAAGGTCTTCAAAAAATTCATCCTCGTCAGCCAGGACCCGATCAAAACCCGGCAACAAAACATGGTTGCCATGCCCTGGGAGGAATTTCTGGATGATCTCTGGGCCGACCGCCTGCTCTGAGGGCATGGCGGATCCGTGAGCTTAGGGAGAGGTGCGCACGGCGCACCCTGCTCCCAGCAACGGGAGGCTTCCGGGGCAGGCCCACGCCCCCTGCCTACGGTTTTCTCTCTCCTGTATCCTGTCCTTCCAGCAGGCTGACGAACCGTTCCATGAACTCCGGGTCGGGGCGGTCGTGGAATATGGCACCGGGGCCGTGGTTGGCCACCCCGCGCAGGAAGGGATAGAAAACCCCGCCGAAATGCTTGTCGTAACTGTATTCCGGCAGCCGGGCCGCCAGGTGTTTGTGCAGGGCCGCGGCGTAGATGTGGTACTGGAGGATGTAGGCATCCGCGATCATGGCCTGCTCGACATCCATCTCACCATAGGCCTCCGGACCGCAACCGAGATGGTTGCTCTTCCAGTCGACGATGAAGTAGCGGCCGCGCTGCTCGAACACCAGGTCGATGAAGCCCCGCATGAAACCGGCCAGCCGCTCTTCCGGCAGCCGCGCGACCCGCTCCGAAAACCCGCCGGCCCAGCCGCGTTCCACCGTGGAGAAGAGCGAGGCCAGCCCGGCCGGAGAAAATCCGCAGGGGAAAAGAAACTCGAGCTCGCTCAGCCGTGATTCCGGCCTGACCAGGGCAAGCCGTTCTCCTCCGGGGCCAAGGGGCATGTCGACCAGCCGTCCGAGCATGTCCAGGACCGCGCCGGCCCAGTCACCGGAAAAGCCGTACGCGCCCAGAAGCCGCGCAACCGTCTCCGCCCAGCCGGAGGAATCGCTGAAATCTATCTCCTCGAGCACCGAGTGGAAGAAAAGACCGGCTCTCGTGCCGCGGGGAAACCCGTCCAGTCCCCGCTCTCCGGCTCCGTCTCCGCCGGCCGCGGCCGGATGCGGACCGTATCCGCTCCCGTGGACAATGGCGCTGAAACTGACGCCGCGCCACGACGCCACCACCCGGCCGGGAAACTTCCGCGCCTCGAGAATCATGGAATCCTTCTCCGGGGCTTGCGGGGCCACGGCCCTATCCACCTCATCCGGATACCCGGCTATCTCGATCTCGCCGCCGTTTCCGGCCAGCTCCTCAAGGTCGGCGCGGATACCCTCCTCGCCGAGACCGACCAGCAGGTTTCTTCCCCCGGCCGGCCATTCGTCTGACACCTGCCGGTGAAAAAGGTAAGCCGGAGCGGTCATGCCCGGATTGCTTCCCAGGACGCCCCAGGCGACATAACAGCGGTGCACCGCCCGGGTCAGGGCGACATAGGCGAGCCGGATGGTCTCGGCCAGTTCCTCCACCCTGGCCGCGGCTGCGCGGTTTTCGTAGTCGGGAGAGCCGAAATCCACCCCCGGCGGCGAGCCTTCCCCGGCCTGAAAACGCATGGGATGCGGGGGCGCACCGTTCTCTTTCCGCGGCCCGCTCCGGGCCCACCAGAGAAAGGGACAGAACACCACCGGGTACTGGAGTCCCTTTGATTTGTGCATGGTGATTATCTGGACGCAGTCCGCATCGCTTTCGAGGCGGAGCTGGCTCTCGTCGTCGCGGCCGTCACCGGGACCGGCTGCGAGAATGGCCAGGCCTTCGCGGATTCCGGCCCGACCGCGGCCGCTTCTCGCCTCGAGGATCTCGGCCAGATGAAAAAAGTTGGTCAGGCGCCGCTCTCCCATGGACATGGCGGCCAGCCTGGTCTTGATTCCACACTCCCGCGCCATGCCCCGGAGCATCCGCAACGGGCCGTGACGCTGCCACAGCTCCCGCCAGCTGCGGAACCGTTCGAGCCATTGGTCCCATCCCCCGTCCTCGTCCAGGGCGCGGATATCCTCCACGCTCTTTCCCATGAAGGGGGTGAGCAGAGCGGCGCGCACCCGGCCGAGATCTCCCGGCGCGGCCACGGCAGAGAGCAGGGTCAGCAGGTCCGCCGCCTCCCGGCTCGCGAGCACCGATTCACCGCTGAACAGGACTGAGGCCACCCCGGCCCTGGCCAGCCGCTTCTGCACCAGATGGGCATGGGAATTGTTGCGCACGAGCACGGCGATGTCTCCGGACGCAAGATTCCTTTTTCCTATCCGCGCCCGGCCGCAACGGCCCAGGGAAAGCAGCCTTGTGATCTCGGCCACGAGCCAGTCACAGACCAGGGTCTCGCTGCGCTGCTGGTCGAGCGGCCGGCCGGCCGCGGCCGCGTCCTCCGGGCGGTTGCAGAGGACGATGCGCAGGGCGGCGTCGGAATCGCCTTCCACCTCGAGCCGCCCGTCCACCGCATCCGCGCTTTCGACCGCGGGAAGCTCTCCCATCCCCTCGAGGAGAAAGGGCCGGTTCCGGAAAGTGAAAACCCGGTTCACCGCCCGCACCATCGCCGGGGTCGAACGGTAATTGCGGTCAAGGGAGGATTCCCGTCCGGCCGCGAGCCTGCGGGCCGCGAGGTAGACCTTCAGGTCGGCGCCGCGGAAACTGTATATGGACTGTTTCGGATCGCCGATCAGGTAGAGGAGCCCGTCCTCGGCCCGGCCGTAAACGGTGCGGAAAATGGCGAACTGGAGGTAGTCGGTGTCCTGGAACTCGTCTATGAAGGCAAAGGGGTAACGGCGGCGCAGGGTGGCGGCGAGGCCGGGATCGTCTCCCAGGGCCCGGTTCAGGGCGACGAGCAGGTCGTCAAACCCCAGGCTCCCCTGTTCCCTGCGGCTTTTGTCCATCTCTTCCCCGGCCTCGCGGACGAAACGGACTGCGTAATCGATCCTGAGCCTGTCACGCAGGGCCGCGGAGGCGCCATGGACACGGTTCAAACGCGAGGCCAGATGGAAAAAGGGATGTTCCGGCGGCGTCCGGCCCTTGTTGGTCTTCCCGGCGAGCGTTTCGGCGCAGAGCTGCGGCGGCAGGCCGTTGCCGCGCAGGAACCCCACCAGGCCGCCGGAGACGGCTTCGTCCACAGCTGCGAACCATCCCTCCAGCGCCCCCTCCTTGTAGGTCCTGCGGTTGATCTGCCCGTCCGTAATGGCCCGGCCGAGCAGCTCCAGCACATCCCTGCGCCAGCCCGGCCAGGCCCGGGCAAGATCATCAAGGGCCGCGGCCGCCTCCCTGGTCAGGGCAAGGAATCGCGCCTCAGCCCCGGGATCTGGGGCGGGAACGATCTCGGCCGCGCCCGCCGGAACGGCGTTGACGAGCCCGGCGGCCTTGTCCGGCAGGAATGAATCCCCGATGAGAACGGCAAGCTCAGGCCCTTTCACCGCAAAGGCCCGGCGAAAAAAATCACAGGCCGCCTGCCGGACGAGCGGCATGGAGTCGGGAACCAGGTCGGCGTCGAACAGCAGGCGGCCGGCAAGGCTCTCCTCCTGCAGGGCCCGAAGGCAGAAACCGTGGATGGTGTGGATCGCGGCCTCGTCGAAACCCTGAAGGGCGGCGGCAAGCCGACGGCGGGCCACGTCGCGGTCGGCCACCCTTTCCGCCAGCCGCAGGAGGAAATCGTCGCCCTCTTCTCCCTCAGGATCGAGGAAAAAGGCGTGGGCCCGGCGGATTCTTTCCCGCACCTGCCGGCGGAGGTCGGCGGCCGCGGCCTCGGAAAAGGTCACCACCAGTATACTGCCCACCGGACAGCCCTGCTCGATCAGGAGCCGCAGGATCAGGGCGGAGATGGTATAGGTCTTGCCGGTTCCGGCGCTGGCCTCGATGAGATTGAGGCCGGAAAGCGGCAGGGTCATGAGGTCGGTCGCGCTCATTTCACCATCGCCTCCACCAGCGGAAGAAAAACCCGCCGGCTAAGGGATACGAAGGAGTCATCCAGGGGGTCGGAATCCCGGAAGGCAAAGGCGACCCAGGGATCGTCCGCGTCGCCGCCGTGGTTGAAGCCGCCGTGGAACTTGTTCCGCGCCTCTGCAAAGGCCCCGGCCCTGTCGCCGGCCGCATCCTTGAGGGCAAAGGCCAGGGAAGAGGCGGGAAACAGCGGCAAGAGCCGGCTACGGCCCTCCCGGTAGACGGCGACCAGCCCGGCGAGCGCGGCGGCGGGATCCTCGGGGCAGGCCAGTTCCTCCACCCGCACCTCATCCTTCTCAAGGCCGACGTACACCCCCTCCACGGCCATGCCGCAGGCGGCGGCGGCAAGCAGCCTCAGCCAGAGGGAAAGGTAATCGCAGCTGCGGATGCGGCCGGGCCGGGCCATCACCACCCGGCCGCCCTCCGTGACCTCCACCTCGCCGCGCAGGGCAGCTCCGGCCACATCCACCGCCACCGGCCGGCGGACCACATCCCCGCCGGCGAGACGCAGCCGCGCCGCCTCGACCTTCTCCATCATCCGCAGCCGGGCGGCAAACAGAAAATCCCCCCTGGCGCCGTGGGGAAGCGCCCCCTCGGAACGCAGACGGGCCAGACAGGCCGCGGCCGGCGTCCCCGCGGCCAGGGCCGCAAGTATCCTGGCGTCCACATGGTGACGGGACAGGGGATCGAGGTCGAACGGTTCCAGATCGTCCGGCGCCGCCGCCTCCGGCGGCAACTCCACCCCCAGCACCCGGCGGCAGAAGAACCTCACCGGGTTGGCGAAAAAATCCTCCAGCACGGCGAGCTCCATATCGGCCTCATCCTCCTGTTCTCCGGCCGCAGCCGGGTACAGCCCCCCATGATCGCGGCCGGCGCCGAAACTGCGGGCGCATTCCAGGTCTTCGCGGGAAAAACTCCGGCCGCGGCCGGGCATGAAGTTGAGCGGGCTCCAGGCCGCCACCGGATGGCGGCGGGTGAGCAGGGCGCTCATCCGCTCTTCCCCGCCCCGGAGGGCGAACCTGCGGTCGAGGTAGTCGGCCAGTTCGCTCAGAAGCACCGACGGCGGCCGCTCGGCGTTGGAAGAGCTGTCGCGGCCCACATAGCTCAGATATAGGTAGCGGCGGGCCGAAACCAGGGTCTCGAGGAAGAGGTAACGGTCGTCCCTGCGGCGGGAACGGTCGCCGGGCCGGGGGGACCGGGCCATGAGATCGAGGCTGCCGGTGCGGTCGCGGCGGGGAAAGGCCTCGTAGTCCATGCCGAGAAGACAGATGACCGCAAAGGGAATCGAACGCATGGGCAGAAGTTCGCAGAAGGTCACCCCGCCGGCGAGGAAACCGCCGCTGCGGCGTTCCCGCCTGAGTTCGCGGGTGAGATAACCGATGACCTCGCCGAGGCCGATGGCGCCCGAAAAGCCGTTTTCATGTCCGCGGGCCAGCGAATCCATCACGTCCTGGAGCGCGGCAAGTTCGTCCTCCTCGCCCGGACCGGGCTCAAGGCACAGGGCCGCGAGCCGGACCAGCCTGTCATGCCACTCATCCAGGCCCGCGGGTTCGGAAAACTCGACACACAGGGAAAAGATGGTCTCAAGCGCCGTCACCATCCTGCCGGCAAGGTCCGCCTCTTCGCTGCCAAGCCGCATCAGGGGGGCAATGCCCATGATCGTGGCGCAACCGGAAACGCCGCCTGCGGCATAGCCGGCGAGCAACCGGTCGACGCCGCTCCGCCAGGTGTTCTCCCCGGTTGCGGGCGCGCCCAGGAGTTCACGGCAGCCGGCGTCGAGGCCCCAGCGCACCCCGGCCGTCTCGAACCAGGCAAGGGCCTGTTCCACGTCGTTCTCGCTCAGGCCGAAACGGCGGCGCACGGACTCCTTCTCGAACACGGCCGCCACCGCCCCCAGCCGGTACCTCTCCCTGGGCAGGGCCAGGATGTCCATGAAGGCTCCGGCCAGGCCGCGAGGGTCCAGCACCGGCCGGTCGGCGATGGCGTAGGGGATCTCCGGTTCGCGGCCGTCGCCGAAGACCGCGTCGATGAGGGGGGCGTAGGCGGCGATGTCCGGCACCATGACCACCACGTCGCCGCAGGATATGTCCGGTTCGGCCGAGAATATGGCGAGAAGCTCCTCCCGCAGGACCTCGACCTCGCGGACCCGGCTGCTGCAGTCGTGAAAGGTGATGGTCGGGCGGACATCCTCCGAGGCCACGGCCACGGGTTCCCCTTCGGGTCCCTGACCGGGGACGACATCGTTCAGGAGGTCATGCTGCACCAGGGCGAGGGGATCGCCCGGTTCCGCAGGCGGTTCGTCGAAACACTCCAGCTCCCCGGTCTCGAAATCCGCCAGGATCCGGAAAAGATCAGCCCCCTGCCGCCCGAGAGAGGCAAGCAGCGGATTGTGGTTCTCGAGATAGAGTTCGGCCGGGTCGATGCGGTAGGCGTCGGTGAGCCGGTGCTTCTCCCTGCGGCCGGTGATGTCGCTCCACATATGGCGGCAGGGATTGAGCAGGTAGAAGGTCACCCTGGTCCGCTCCGCCAGACGGGCCAGAACCTCGATATGAAAGGGCGGCAGGGACGATATGCCGAAAACCGACAGCCGCGGCGGGATCTGCGCGGCCGCGGCGAGGTCAGGACCGGCGCCGTCCCGGCGCAGGCGGGCCAGCAGGGCGGCGCGGTGCGGCTCCCGCCACTGCTCCCGCAGCCTGCGCCACAGCCGGGCCTGCCAGTGGTCTCCTCCGCCTTCTTCCCATTCCCGGATCATTCCGGGACGGTAAACGGTGTACTGGTCGAAACAGTCGGCCAGGACAAAGGCGAGCTGAAGACGGTGAAGCCCGGAAGAGGCGGCGTACCCGTCCACGCCGGGATCGATCCCTTCCCGGCCGAGGATGCCGGCGAGCATCCAGCCGATCGCGCGCCTGCCACCGACGCTTAGGACGGCGTCAGGAACCAGTTTTTCCAGAAGGCGGTCGACAAAGTTGTTGGGGAACAGGTACTCGATTCCGGCCGCGATTCCGTTCTCGGCCGCAAGCTTCAGGTTGAGCCAGCGGGCCATGCCCCGGCTCTGCACCAGCACCTGCTCCATGACAAGCGGCGGCAGAGGCGCGTCCCGCAGGCGCGAGGCAAAGATTTCGCCCAGGGTCTCCAGGCGGTTTGAACTCACGATCTCCAGGGTCACGGCAGGTCTCCCGGACAGGGTTGAAACGGCGCGGCAAACGGAAGCGCTTATCCCGCGCGCCACCCGAAATAATACGCGAATATGGCCTGACCGCAACGGCCGCGTGCAAAGAACGACAAAAAACCATGCTCCCTTGATAGGGCGGCGGGATGTGGGTAAAATCATATATTTTCCCCGGCCCGGAGACAGCAACCGACATGCCCCCAGACACCCACAACCACAGCTCCCTGCTGAACGCGCCCCCAGGCTTCCTCGACCTTCCGCCTGAAACGGACGAGGTTTTGGCCGGCATGGGGTTCACCACCGTGGCCCAGGTGTTCCGCGCCGCCATAACCGGCCGGCTGCGCGGCCGCAAGAAAGGGGGGCCGGCATTCCAGGACGAAGTGCTGGCCGCATGCTGCCGGCTCTTGGGATATCCGCCGATGAAACGCGGGGACATCGCCGCCTTTGCGCCGCGGCCGGACGAACGCACGATGGCTGACGGCCTTGCGCGGCTGTCCGGCCCGGTGTGTACACCGAAACCGGAACGGCTGGCCTGCTCGGTCCGTGAGCTTTTGCTTCCCGGCAGCCTGCACCAGGGGATCACCGGCGCCGGAATAAGCACGGTGGGCGATCTCTACGGCATGGAGATAGACAAGATCGCCACCATTCCCGGCATCGGCCGCAGGAACCTGGGCCAGCTCTTCATCCACATGTTCGACTTTCTCTTTCTTCACGCCCCGCCCGGTTCAGGCGGCAACGGCGCCGCCGTCCACGCAAGACCGCGGCCGCGCGGACATGACGCGCCCGCGCGCATGGTCCTGCCCGGCGGCGGAGAAGGGATCGAGCCCGACGCCGTCATGATTCACCGCAACCTCGCAGGCGGCCTGTTCGGCAAAGGCGAGACCGTCATCAGCCTCGACCGCTCCGGCGGCGCGGCCCTCGCGGTATTCCGCCACTGCTCCCTCTGCCCCCTGCAGAGCACGAAAGACGATCTGTGTCCGCATGCGGCCGCGCTCGCGGCCAGCATCATGACCGAGGACGCGGAGGGACGGCCCGCGCCGCTGACCGCGGTGATGGAAACCGAACTCATGGCCCTGGCCCTGCAGATCCTGTTCGAGATCTTCGGCCCGGGCGAAGAGGGCTGCATCAGGGAAGAGGAAAAAGCGCACGGCAAGGTTCTGCTCGAGGCCACCGGCCCCGGCGGCGCGGTCCTTGCCGCCTGGACGCTCGGCCGCGACGACGCACGCGTCTGCCGCGGCGTGTTTCCCGGCCGGTTCAGAACCGCTGGAAAAAACAGCGACGCCGAAAGGCTCGCGGCCCTGCACCGCCGCCTGACAGACCTCGGCCGCACCGCATCCGAGGTGTCCATCAACGAGATGGGGCAAAAGCCGAGCGCCCAGGCCCGCGACGGCAGCGTCTGGGCCCTGCTGCTCTCCCGCCTGGCCCCGGCCGCGGCCGCAGGCGAGTTCCACATAAGCAACCCGGATGAAAACGGCCTCTGCCGCCTCGGGCTCGACCACGACGGAGACACGGTCTTCAGCCTCACCCTGCCGCGGGCCCGCACCGGAGACGTGCTCGAAGCCCTGGACCACGCGGGGCACCACCGCAATATCCTGCCGCAGGCCAATGCCGTTATCAGGATGGTCCCGGACCGGGAAAACGGCGATGCGGCCATCAGCCTGCTCCTGCGCCTCGATGACGGCGAGGAATTCGACCTCAACGGCCTTGAAGACAGGATGTTCGGACGGTTCTGCCACATCAGCGGCAGGGGGTTCGTCACCTTCGAACGCGCCGGGCTCCCGGATATTGCCGCCGGGGCCATCCCCCACGACGAGGTGCCTGAATTCGTCCGCAGCCACCCCGAAATAATCCGGGACGAAAAAAACGATATCGCGGCCGAGTTCAGGGATATGGAAGTGGTATCCGCGCCCGATTCCATAGAACTCGACGGCGTGGACATGGACGACGACTGGTGCTACATCTCCGGCCGTTACGGCCTCGGCAACCGCAACTTCCCCATCACCGCCCTGCTGCGGGCAAAAAGGGAGAAAAAACGCTACCTGAACTGGGGCGGGAAATGGCTAGACCTGGCCGACGGCCGTTTCGACTGGCTGCTGCGTCTCGGCGATGAACGGGTGTGGAGCGACGACCAGGGCCGGGAGGGCATAAAGCTGTCAATGGCCGAGCTGTTCATTCTCAAGGCCCAGTTCCCGGGACTGACCAGCAGCGGCGCCGACATCAACGCCATCCTCGACACCTCGGCCTGGCAGGAAGACGACTCCGACCTCGCCATCCCGGACCATCTGCGGGACTACCAGGCCCGCGGGCTGGCGTGGCTGGCCAGGATATGCCGGCACCGCCTCGGCGGCATCCTCGCCGACGACATGGGCCTGGGCAAGACCCACCAGGCCCTGGCCCTGATGGCCAACCTCATGGACCGCGACGGCCTGTTCCTTGTGGTGTGCCCGGCCACGGTGGTGTCCCACTGGCTCGAAAAGATAAGGACGTTTTTCCCCGGAATCGTCCCTTTCGTCTACCACGGCAGCCGCCGAAACATCAAGAAACGCGGCCGCGCCAACCTGATCCTCACCACCTACGGCATCATCCGCCGCGACACCGACGTGCTGGCGAAAGAGGAGTTCAGGCTGATCGTGTTCGACGAGATCCAGCAGCTCAAGAACCGCCACACCGAGGCGTGGAAGGCGGCGGTGCGGCTCGAGGGGCGCACGGTCATCGGCCTCACCGGCACCCCGCTCGAAAACTCGGTGAACGACCTCAAGGCGGTCTTCGATCTCTGCCTGCCCGGCTACCTGGGCGACGACAGATGGTTCAACAACCGCTTCGCCGCGCCCATTGCCGAAGGCAACCGCGAGCGGCAGGAAGAACTCGCCCGGATGATAAACCCCTTCATCCTCCGCCGCAGCCGCGAGCAGGTGCTGACCGAGCTGCCCGATGTCATCGAGGACATCCGCACCTGCGAACTGTCCGACGACCAGGTAGGGCTGTACCGCGAGATCGTCGAACGCCGGGGCCGGCCCCTGCTAGACCGCATCGAAAGCGGCAGCGACGCCGCCCTGCCCTACATGGAACTGCTCGCGGTGATCAACTACCTGAAACAGATCTGCGACCACCCCTGCCTGCTGGACGGCTGCCGCGACCCTGAAAGGATGAAGAGCGGCAAGTGGGATCTCTTTGTCGAGCTGCTGGGCGAATGTCTCGACGCCCGGATGAAGGTGGTGGTCTTCAGCCATTACACCCGGATGCTCGACCTGATCGAGACCCACCTGGAAAGGGAGGGCATCGGTTTCTGCGGCCTGCGGGGGGAGATGAGCCTCAAGACCAGGCAGGAGATGATCCGCCGGTTCAACCACGACCCGGACTGCCGGGTCTTTTCCGCAAGCCTGCTCGCCGGCGGGGTGGGCGTGGACCTGACCGCGGCCCAGGCGGTGATCCACTACGACCGCTGGTGGAACGCGGCCCGCGAGGACCAGGCCACGGCCAGGGTCCACCGCATGGGACAGAAAAAGGTGGTCCAGGTGTTCAAGCTGATAACCGTCGGCACCCTGGAGGAGAAGATAAACCGGCTGATAGACCGCAAGCGGGAGCTGGCCCGCACCATCATCCAGGAAGACGACGCCGCGGTCATAAAAAAGCTGGACCGCGACGAGATCGTCTCGCTGCTTGCGCCGCTGAACAAGACCTGAATCCGTGACGGCGTTGCCAGCGGCGTCGAAGCAGTTTCAACGGGATACCATGGCGGCGCCGCGGCGAAACCGCAATCTGTATACTCGTAACCTGCCGATACTTTTAACTTTTCACGAGGCCGTCATCATTCAGTCGCGCGCAGGCTCGTAGCCTTCTATCAGAATCGCCTTCAAAAGCTCCATGGCCGGATACCCGCCAGCCGCGGCGATGTCCTTCAGGGTCGCGTCCGCCCTGGCGCGGATTCCGGCCCGGGCGAGCCGCCGGTTCACCACCGCCATATCGAGGCCGAGATCGTCTGCGAGCCAGGCGAGTTTCCTGCGGCCCACCCCGGTGCCGGCGAATTTCTCCTCCACCTCGTCCGGCGAGGAAAAACGCGGCGGCCCTTTCTTCTTCCCGGCCGCATCCTGCATGATCCTGAAGACCTCGCGCGGGGTCATGCCGTTTGCGGCGGCAACGTCCTTGAGCTTCTCGTCCGGCGAGGCGAACCTTATCCCGGCCGCTTTCAGGGCCAGGGCCGCCGCGTTCCAGTCGAGATCGCTCTTCTTGCAAAGCACTTTCAGGCCGACGAGCTCGGCGTGGCCGAACGGCGGCTCATAACTTTTGTCCTTCACCCACGACGCCTTGGCCGCCTCGCCCAGGTCGAGTATCCACGAAACCGGCGCGACCCTGAACAGGGAAAGAAAAAAGACCGCGGCCGTGAGCACGGCGGCCGCGGCCAGTTCCCGGCGGTGGCGCAGGACAGCCTGGACCCTGGCGGTGAGGTAGTTCCAGAAGGCCTTCCAGTTGAGCCAAAGATGCACTCCTGCGGCAACGGCAAAGAACAGGCTCGAGACGATGTGAATGTTGCCCCAGTCGGTTTTGGAAAGGCCCCAGAAACGCCAGCCCACCCAGTAGGCCACCCGGCCCTGGGGCTCGATGTAGAGGACCACGCCGGTAACGGTCATCAGCAAAAAGAGGCCGGCGCTGGCAAGAGAGACAAAACTTCTCAGGCCGAACCCGCTGTCATTTTTCTTCAATCTCGTATCCTCCGGAGGAAAACTTCACCAGCGCGTCGAGGTAACTTGCGGAAAAACCGTGGTTTGCGAGCTGGCTGTAGGCCATCTCCGCCCTGGAGCCGGTGTTGCAGTAGAGGATGTAATCGCGGTCCTTTTTCAGCGAGGCCATGCGGTCGGAAAGATCCTCGAGCGGAATGTTGACCGCGCCGGGCAGGTGGCCGGCCTCGAACTCGTCCGGATTACGGACATCCACGATCACCGCTCCGGAACCAAGCGCCTTTCTGAAATCGTCCACGCCGATCACGCCGGGGCGGGGACGGGGAACGAAGACGATCCGGCCGTCCCAGGGGCCGGAAGCCACCGCGCCGCCGCTTTTGCGCCAGTCGTCGAGGCTTCCGGGGAGCATGGCCACCCCGCGGTAGCCCCAGGATATTATCTCCCTTGCCGCCTTCTCCCGTTCAGGGCCGAACACCACGACAGGGGTGTTCTTCTTCTCCGGCAGCTTCGCCCTGACGGCGCCGATGGCGGCAAGCGGCGCTGAAACCGCGCCCCTGATGTGGCCGCGGGCGAACTCATCCGCGCTTCTCACGTCCAGCAGGACAAGATGATTGCCGGCAACAGCGGCGGCGACAAAGCCGGGAGTGGTAAGCACCGGCTCGCGCCTGGCCCAGTCCGGGTACCCGGCGGTATACACCCGGACATCGCTGAACCCCTCGGCCATGGCCCCCACGGCCACGGAAGGGCTCAGACAGCCGCCCACACCGTAGACCACCAGGGTGGTCTTCCGGTCCGCTGGCAGGTTCTTCTTGAACTTTTCAAATGCCGGGGCCGGGACGTTGACCGCGCCGGGGATGTGGCCTGCGCGGAAGAGCTTTGGCGGCCGCACATCGACCAGGACCACCTTTTTCCCCGAGGCCATGAGGCTCTTGACCGCGGCGAACCCGAGCCGGTCGGACTCGTCCACGAGTTGCAGGATGTCGAAACGGGTGATGTGGACCGCGACCTTTTTGCCATCCTCCTCGGCAAAATAGATGCGGAATCCCTTGCCGCGGTATTTTCTCATCTCCTCGAGGGACTTGAGGTTCTTGACCCTGGTGTCGTCGTCAAAGTAGACCAGTTCCCGGTGGTCGAGGAGATCCATGAGGATGGTGCCGGCCTTGAAGGAGACGTCTTTCAGAAAGCCCATCATCTTGTTGGAATCCTCCTGGTGACATTTCCCGCAGATGGGGGCGTTGAGGCCGGCGGCCGCGGCCGGGCCCGCGGCGGTGATGACAATGGCGGCCAGGGCCGCGGCTATCGAGTGTCTGCGCATGATTGCACCTCTCTGTTCAAATTTTCTTTTTTCCTGAAAAACGCAATTGTAAGCATACCCGGCGGCAACCCTCCTGAAAAGCAAGGAAAACTCCGGCGAAAAAACGCGGTTTACTTGGATCAGGTTGGATTTTGAGCCGGATTTTTACGCCGCATGTAAAGCGCAGCGGTTTTTCAACGGGACGATAGGCAAAAGGCGCGGCAATGGATTACAATGGTGTTCGATCTCCCACAAGCGGCGGGATCGCCGCGGGGCGCCCGCCCCGGCGGCTGCAAACCCTCATCCCAGAAAACAAAAAAATGTCGCCAAGACCCAAAAAGAACCGCACCTGCCAGTGCCGTTTCTGCGGCCGGGCCTTCAAGCCGACGGGCCGGCCGATGAGCGAGCTGAAGCATATTCCCTTTGCCCTGGACGAGCTCGAGGCCCTGCGCCTCTGCGACCTCGAGGGGCTGACCCAGGCCGAGGCCGGAGAACAGATGGGGGTCTCGCGGGGCACGGTGCAGCGGCTGGTGGCCGCGGCGAGAAAAAAAACCGCCCAGGCCCTGTGCGACGGCTGCGCCCTGGTCTTCCAGGAGACAGACGACAGGGGGCGGGAGACCGGCGGGAGGTAACCCCTGCCGCCTCCTTGCGGCCGCCCCTGCCTTTCGTCAATGGCAATGATGGCCGGAACAGGCCATCTCCGGGCTCATGATCGTGATCCTGCCCTGCTTGAGCATCCAGACCGCGTCCATGACCACCGGACACTCGTCGACCGTGGCCTGCAACACGGTGATTCCCGCCTCCTGCATCCCGGCA
>JALWTY010000202.1 GCA_026993265.1 Desulfobacterales bacterium | reverse complement strand
GGCGGACCTCCGTCGGGTTCACGACCATCAGGATCGGAGGTAAAGTAATGAACATGGTCGCATTCGACACCCTCAAGCTGGCCCGCAAGCTCCGCGACGCGGGCATGCCAGCCGAACAAGCCGAGGCCGTCGCAGAGGCGGAGGCCGAAGCCTTCGGCGAGTTCGTCATGGCCCATCTGGCCACCAAGGACGACATCGCCGAACTCAAGCAAGAGATCGGCAAGGTCCGTAACGAACTCGGGCAGGAGATCGCCACAGTTCGGAGCGAACTCGGGCAGGAGATCGCCACGGTTCGGAGCGAACTCAAGCAAGAGATCGCCGAGGTCCGCGGCGAGATCGCCATGGTCCGCAGCGAGCTCAAGCAGGACGTCGCCGAGGTCCGAACCGAAGTCGCTGGTCTCAAGGCGCAGATCATCGCCGAAGGCAACAGACACATCATGTGGAGCGTCGGCACGATGATCGCCCTCGTTGGCTTGCTCAAGCTGGTCGGCTGATTCCAATCCGCCGGGGCGTTCGCCCCGGCACCCTTTCATCTTCCATCAACCTCGACGGGGGGTTTCCCCAGCCTGTTGCTTTCAACAGCTTGCGGAAAACCTCCAGATCGCCTTCATCCCCCCGCCGCGAGGGCATCGCGGCAACGTCCCTGGAACCGGCGAGACAGGGACGAGCCCAACTGGGCTTCCGGTTCATCCTTTCAACCCCGCCGGGGAACTCCATTCCCCGGTCGGGGCGTGGTGTCTCCGGCCTGTTCAACCAAGGAGGTCACCATGCCACGTAACAACGTCGTATCGCTCGACATGAACCGCTTCGCTGGTCTCCATGCCAGCAATCTCACCACGGTGGAGCAGGATACCCTCGTGAAGCTCGCCCTCCAGATCATGGAAGCGCGGCACCAACCTGGAAAACGCCTGGAAAACCCGGACGACACCCGGAGGTACCTGCGACTCAAGCTGGCGGACCGCCCCAACGAGGTCTTCGGATGCCTGTTTCTCGACAGCAGGTGCCGGATCATCGACATGCGGGAGCTGTTCCAGGGCACCCTGGATGGGGCCTCGATCCATCCTCGGGTCGTGGTCCAACAGACCCTGGAATCGAACGCGGCCGCCGTGGTGTTCTACCACAACCACCCTTCCGGGGTGGCCGAATCCAGCATGGCGGATCAATCGATCACCCGGAGGCTCAAGGACGCGCTCGCGCTGATCGACGTCCGCGTGCTGGACCACTTCGTGGTCTCGGCATGCGGAAGCGTGTCGTTCGCCGAACGTGGCTTGATGTGAGGAGGTGTCCCATGAGCAACATCACGCTCGGGGTGGTGCGGTTCCAGGACTGGCGCTGTACCGCAAGGCTCCAGAAGTATGCCGACGGCAGGCCGGCGATTGCCCTGGTCGCCGACGATGGGTCACCCGTCGCGACCGCCACGGTGAACGTTCCGGACATTCAGCTGGACCCTGACGAAGTGGTCATCAAGGACTGGTCCGAGAACCAGGGAATGCTGGAAGCGCTGATCGACGCCGGCATCGTCCACCCGCCGCACCGGTCCGTGCCGTTCGGCTTCGTGGTCGGCCACGTCTGCAAGCTGGTGGCCAGCTAGCACCTGGGCACATCTTCCACCCCGCCGGGGAACACCTTCCCCGGCCCGGGGCGGTCTTCCCCGGCCTTCTTTCAACCAAGGCAAGGAGAAGACCATGACCCCAAAAGACGATCGCGTTCATGCCTTCCTGACGGACCTCAAGCACCGGCGCGAGGCGGCAAGAAGGCTGTTCGAGAAAGCGGAAGAGAACCCCGAGCTGGTGCTGGCCTACATCGAGGCCTTGCCGAAGGGATGGGAAACGCTGGAGGACGAGGAGGTCCTCGTCCTCATTCGTCTCCGGAAAGCCGCGCTCGCAGCGCTTCGGGCGAAGGAAGGCGGGTGAGCCGCGAGCTGCCCGTCTCGGCGAATTCCAGCAGATCATCGAGCAGGCTGTCGGGCAGTCCTTCGACGGCGGCCCGCATCAGCTCTCGGGCGTTCCCGACCCGGTTCACCGCATGACCGTTGCGCGCGGCCGCGCGCCGATAGGCGTCGAACTCCTCGCGCGTGAGTCGTACAAGACCGGTCTCTGGATCGACGAGCATCGGGAACCTCCCGCATCGTTCCAACCCACGATGCCTGACGCCAGTCAGGTTTTCAACCCCGCCGGGGGCCCATCCCCCGGCAGGGGGCATGGCCCTCCGGCTCTCTCAACCAAGGAGGCCAACCATGCTTCATCCTCTTGCACACCGCCCTCGGGCGATCTCCCTCCTGCTGCGCCGTCTGCGGCGTTTGCGGGAAATTCACCACGCCAGGCGGATCCGCTGGCAACGGGTCGAATGGGGCCCTGCGGCATTCCGGGCCGATTGGGTCGAGCACGGCCTCGCCATCCGGGCCCATGTGAGCCCGGAAGCCGGCGATCCTTGCGACCGACCCCGCGTCACGGTGCATGTGGAAGTGCGCAAGGGCACCCAGCGCCTTGGCAGCGTCTCCCAGCAACACGTGCTGGCGGATGCGGGTGGCGTTCACCACGCACGGGTCGCCCGTGCCCTGGCACACCGCCTGGTCCACGGGTCCGAGCGCTTGCAGGCCCATCTGGCATGACCGACGGCTCCCCGCAAGGGGAGCCTCTCCTCCGAGGAATCCGGGAGGCCTCTCCAGAGCGCAGCCGCTGCGGAGAGGCTTTCGACGCCCCGCTGCCTGGGCCAAAGGCAGCAGAAACCCCTGGGACCGACGAGACAGGGGTGGCCGCAAGGTCTCGGTCCTTTCTTCCACCCCGCCGGCGCCGCCGGTTTCCCTTCAACCCAGCAGAGGAGACAACCCATGCAAGCAGCAAGACGTTCCGGATGGCCAGAACCGGAGATTCCTGCTCCGGAGATGGATGAACTGGAACAGATGGCCTATGACGGTGTCGCCGTGGCCACCGACGGATGCGAGGTCGAACCCGACGGCGTCTGTCCTCACGGGCATCCGTCCTGGCTCCTGGTCTACGGTCTTCTGTAAACCCTTCCACCCCGCCGGGGGCCCGTCCCCCGGCCGGGGGCATGGCGCCTCCGGCACGTTTCACCAAGGAGGCAACCATGCACATCGACGTTCGAGGCGAGTATCGCCAACTTCGTACCCGGGGCCTTCCCGCGGCCCTCGCCCTTCACATCGCTCGAGACCAGGCCCGGCTTCGTCGTCGGATCGCCGAACTCGGCATCGAGTGGGCCGAGGAGAACCATCGTCCCGTCGCCCGGTGGCGTCAGAACGGCTTCGATCTCGTCGCCCGGCGCCTGATCGACGAGGACGGCTGGTGGATCCACGGCGACGACCTGGGGCATTTCACCAACCAGTGGGCGCCGGGCGCCGTCCGGCATCGCGGCGAGCGGGGCGAGTTCCCCTGGTTCATCCCCGCCGATCCCGAGAACCGGCACGTCCTCTACGAACGGGCCCACACCTACGGGCGCACCTGGTGGTACGAAACCATCCGGGTACAGGCCTGGCGCGCGGGCATCCTGATCGGCGAGGCCTCGCTTTCCGGCATCGAGTCGGACTCTGACGAGGACTACTTCACGGAGACGGCGCTCGAGCTGGCCGACGAGGCGATTGCCGAGGCCCACGAGGCGCTGCATCGCCTGTGCCACGGCCATTGAGGAGGCCGCACGATGAATGTGGAAGACATCGTTCTGGATCTGTGGCCCGACGATCTCGAGGGCTGCATTTCGGTCTCCTCGGCCCGACTGGTGCTCGAGATGCAGGAGGACAGGCTCCAATCGGACTTGCACGATCTGCAACTTGGCGCCCGGGCTGGTATCGAGGGACTCGATGAGGACATCGCCGCAATGGCGATGAAGTTGCAACGGACGCGCGCAGCGCTCGAGAAGCTGAACAGGGCCTGAGCGCCCATTTTCACGACCCCGCCGGGGCACCCCTCCCGGCGGGAGCGGTGCCCCTCCCTTCAACACAGCAGAGGAGACGCACCATGAATGTATCCACGAATCTCTTCGGAGAAGTCATCTTCACCTACACGCGCGCCCAGGCCATCGCCGACGGCGTGCTGGTCGACGTGACCGAGACGGCCAGGGAGGCGGGCTTCAACTGGCCCGTCGCGCTCACCCAGGCGGCCTGGGAGGACTGCGTGGCCTGGAACGACCGGGACTCCGACATCCAGGGGGTCCACCAGGACCAGGACGGCAGGCTCTGGGACGTGCTCTGGATGGCGCACATGGCCATCCGGGGCCGCCCCGGCCAGGACCGGCTGCTCTACCCGCTCCACCGCGTCCCGCGAGATGGCATGAGCTCGGACGCCGTGGAGACGGTGCTCAAGATCGTCGCCGGCCCCGGCGACCAGGGCGAGCCCGTGGTCACCATCATGCTGCCGGAGGAGGACTGAGCGATGGACGAGAAATGGAAGATCGCCTACGTCCTCTCGAAGCAGCTCCCGCGGGCCTGCGAGGTCCTCACCGACCACGGCAGCTTCCCCTTGGACGAGGAGCTTCGAACGGTGCTCGAGGCCGCGCTACGGCCGGTCCTGGAGCGTCGTCTCGCTCGGCTCGACGAAAGCGGAGAGTCCGACGCCATGAGCGCCGCCCGTCTTCTCGTCGCGGCCTACCGCCGCGGCGAGGAACGGGGCGGCTCCGTCGACTGGGAGGACGTCGATCGCGCCTACCACGAGGCGCTCAAGGCCGTCGAGAAGGCCGACCGTTCCTGAACCTTGCCCCGCCTGCGCGGGGCCTTTCCAAGCTGCTTCCCCCAGGCACCTTGGAAAGGCCCCGCGCTTGGGCTAAAGTGGGCCTCATCTACCCCGCGCCGTGGCGGTACCACGGCAAGGCGCCGGGTTCCCTGCGACGGCGCCGGACCCCTCGGGGTCAGGGGACCTCGCGCCCTCGGCCACGCCCTCCTAGGGTACGTCAGCACACCACAATCGGCCGGGGGCCCGCTCCACATGGCGCCGGCTGGTAACCGGCGCTTTTTTCATTTTGGGATCCACGAAACCAACCCGGGGGTTTCCCGGCGCGGCTTCTGGCCGCGGCGGGAAGGCCCCGGGCCTTCGTTTCCTGTACGACACCGGCCGCCCGTCGCCGGACACAAATAGGCGGTGCCCCTTTGTGCGGAGTCATCCGCGCCCGGAAAGTCGGACCCGCTGGCCCCCGTCGATCGGGTCGGGCCGTCGCAAGCAGTCGCACGGGAGGACTGCGCAAGGCAGCCAGGGGCTTCTTCTCCACCACGGCGCGGCGCGCTTTCACCCACCTTGTCCGTCGCCCCCCGTCCACCACCCCTCGGCCGGAACACGGCCATTCCACTTGTCAAGGGAAAACTCCGCCCGCAACTGGGCGGAGTTTTCCATTTACGTCTCCCGTTTCTCCCGCAACACTTGCCGCCGTTTCAGATCACCGACAGCGAGAAAAGGACATGCGCATCACCACCGCCCTTATCGCCGGGATGACCTGGTGGTTGTCGAGCCTCGCCCCGGCCGCCCACGCGGCGGGAGCGGACGTCCAGAACCCACCGGAAACGGCCCAGATGAAACCCCTCTATACCGTGCACTTCGGATTCGCCGAGGACACCGTGCGTGGAGAGGACCAGCGTGGACTGTCGCGGCTGGCCGATCGCATCGCGGATAGTTCCGGAACAGACACCCCCCTGCTCGTGACCGGGCACACCGACGACATCGGACCACAAGCGTACAACGACGCCCTTGCCCTGCGGCGTGCCGAGGCCGTGCGGCAGGTGCTCGCCAGCGCCGGCCTTTCCGCCTCGGCCATCGAGGTCGCCGGCAAGGGCAAGAGCGATTACGTCGCCAGCAACGAAACGCCCCAGGGTCGCGCGCTGAACCGTCGCGCGGAGGTGCGACTGAACGCGCGGCAATCCAGGGACACCGGGGAACGCCTGGTGAACGACCTCCGCGTGAGCCGATACTCGGTCCTCGTCCCGGGGCCCACCGCCGCCGAACGGGCACCACTTCGCGCGGTGCGCCGGATCCGGCTGCGGGCGGGCACGGTCGGCGAGGCCTTCGACGCCGTGTTGCGCGGCACCGGCTGGCGCCGTGCCGATGCCCCAGCCACCGACCCGGCCGCCTTGGCACTGTTTCGCCTGCCGCTGCCACGCCCCCAACGCGAGATGGGACCGATGCGCGTCGACCAGGCGCTGTCCGTCCTGTGCGGCGAGGCCTTCCGCCTCGTGATCGACCCGGTGCATCGCCTGGTCTCCTGCGACCTGCGATATGAACTGGCCGCCTTCAGGGAGGTGTCCGGATGAAGACGTTCCTGCCCTTGCTTCTCTTGGCATCGCTGGCGGCCGGATGCGCCACCACCCAGGGACCGCGCGCCCAGCTGGGCGAACGCGAGGCGACCTCCCCTCCGCCCGCCGAGCCGGAATCCGCGCGACCCTGTCCGCCCGCCGGCGACCCCGTGGTCCGGGACTTGACGCGAGACTGGCGGGAACGCCGCTACATCGGCCCCAACGGCGAGAGTTGCCGCCCATGAGACGCCCCGCCTTCCTACTCCTCCTTTTCGCACTGGCGGTGCCCTTCGGATCGGCGGTGGCCGTGGAGGTCGCCTCCTCCTCCACGACCGAAAGCCGCCGTTCCACCTTTTTCGCCGACCAGGTGGATGTCCAGGCCTGGCAACTGGACGACGAGGAGGCGGCTCGGTACGCGCGGTTGATGCGGGGCATTCGGGGCTCGTTCTCGAAACCCAACATCTCGCCGCTGGAGGTTCTCGGTATCCATGCCCGTTCGGCCGCCGAGCGCCGACGGTACGCCGAACGCCTCGTCAAGTTGCTTTACGAGGACACGGAACGTGTCATGGCCTTCGAGCGGGAGGTCCAGGCCGCCTGGAAGCGGCTCTATGGCGACGTGCCCATCATCGACACCGCCAAGTTGCCACCCGATCAGAGGCCCTGGTCCCTCGACGACCTGGCCGGCAAGCGGCTCGCCGCCTTCGTCTCGACGGCGTGCGCCGCCTGCGAGCGTGGAATGCCCCGTCTTCTGACGATCGCCCAGGACGAACGCATCGAGGGGATGGACTTCTACGTGGTGGACACCGACAAGGACGAGGACATCCGGGCCTGGGCCCGCCGGCACCGCATCCCCCCCGAGCAGGTGAAGGCCAAGCGCATCACGCTCAATCGCGGCAAGGCGCTCTTCGCCCGCCTGGGTGGACGCACCGTCCCCGCCATCTTTGCCCGCGACGGCGATGACTTCGAACCCGTGCCCGCGCTGTCGGCCACCATGGAGGCCAGGAAATGAACGCGGCATCGCTGATCCGGCTCCGTTGTCCGGCGAGCCTGGCCCTGCTCGTGGCCTCCGTCGTGGCCGAAGCGACGCAGCCACTGCCGGTACCGGCGGCATTTCGGACGGTCGGCGCCGAATACGGAATCCCGCCAAACCTGCTCTACGCCATCGCCCTCACGGAATCCGGCCGGCAACTCCGTCAAGGCGTCGCGCCCTGGCCCTGGACGTTGAACGTGCGTGGGCGGGGCCTGCGTTTCGAGTCACGGGAGGCGGCCACCTCGGCCCTGGCCCGGCTGCTCGCGAGCGGCGAGCGGCCCGACGTCGGCCTCATGCAGGTCAACTGGAAGTGGCACGGAAACCTGCTTTCGTCCCCCGCGATCGCGCTCGATCCCTGGTACAACCTGCGGGCCGGCTCGTCGGTTCTCGCGTCCGAGTACGAGGCCACGGGCGACTGGTGGCGGGCCGTCGAGCGCTACCACTCCCGGGATCCCGGGCGCGGCGCCAGGTACCGCGCCAGGGTCGCGCGCTGGTACGGGAGGATCGAACGATGAAACGATCCCTCGCCTGCGTGCTGACGATGATCGCCATGACCGTGGACGCCGGACCGATGCGGGCGCCGGACGGCCCAATCGTCATCCATGACGCGGGCGGGACTCGCCCGCTGATGCCCCTGGCCAAGGAGTCCGGCATGGCCGCGGAGCCACCCGCCGATCTGCGGGACGTCCCCCTCGGCAACCTGCCGCCCTCCGTCTTTCCCGTCGTCAGTCGGAAACTCACTCCGGGCGAGCAACCGATCCTCCGGCTGGAGCGCCCCCTCCCCCCGGTGTGCCTGATTGGCGACGATCCGCGATCCCTGGCCTGGCTGGAAGCCAACCACGGGCGGCTCGTGAAACTGGGCGCGAGCTGCATGGCGGTCTCCGTGGCCGACGAACGCGCCTGGCACCGCATACTGCGGGTCGCGGCACCCATCCCCGTCGCCCCGATCGCGGGAGACGAGGTCGCCCGGCTGCTCGGCATCGGTCATTACCCGGTATTGATCGGACCGGAGGTGATCTCTCCATGAAGGGACATCCCGTGGAAGCGCTCCTGCGTCCGCCCGTGGAACTCTGGTCCGCCAGCGTGGCTGGCGCCTGCGCCGCCATCTGCACCGTGGCGCCCTGGGCCCTGTTCATGACACCAGAGGTGGCCTGGGTGTCGGCGGGGCTCTTTGGCCTGCTTGCCTGGACCCGCGCAAGGCAGGGCATTCACGTCGTCCGGTATCAGCGGCGCCTGCGCTTCCTGCCGCGCTACCGGCTGCCCTCGCCGAAAATCCCCTGGAACCCCAGCCGATTGTTCCTCGGACGCGGGTTCCGCTGGACCCAGCTCCATGCCCAGCGACTGAAGGACACGCTCCGGCCCGCCGCGAGAAAGTACCTGGCGCCGTCCCCGCTCGAAACCTGGGTCCGGAAGCACGAACCCGCCTGGGAGCGGCACGCCGCCACGCGCTGGATCGCCCGCCTCACCCGCCTCGACGCCTGGTGGAATCCGCTCCGGCCGCCCCCGCCGGTGGGCGGGCTCTCCCAGATCCACGGGGTCGCCATCGAGGAACAGGACGTCTGGATCCCCCTGGAGGAACGAAACGGTCACACGCTGGTCCTTGGCACGACCCGAGTCGGCAAGACGCGCTTCGCCGAAATCCTCATCACACAGGACATTCGGCGCGGCGATGTCGTCATAGTCTTCGATCCCAAGGGCGACGCCGATCTCATGCGGCGCGTCTGGACCGAGGCCAGGCGGGCCGACAGGCCCTGCTACATCTTCCATCTCGGGTACCCGGACATCTCCGCGCGCTACAACGCGGTGGGCAACTTCGAGCGCGTCACCGAGGTCGCCACCCGCATCGCCAACCAATTGCCCAGCGAGGGAAACTCTGCCGCCTTCAAGGAGTTCGCCTGGCGCTTCGTCAACATCATCGCGCGCGCCCTGGTCGATCTCGGTCGCCGGCCCGACTATCACCAGATCCGACGCCACATCAACGACATCGAGCCGCTGTTCGTCGAATACGCGCGACAGGCGCTCGGGCGGCTCGCGGAACAAGGCGACATCACCGGCGACTGGGCCGCCCGCGTGGCGGCCATCATGGACGGCATCAACGAACGCAACCTGCCTCATGCATTCAAGGGCCGCGGGCGGGAGGCCATCGCGCTGTTCAACTTCATCCAGGAGTCCAACGCCTACGACCCCGTTCTGGAGGGTCTCGCCGGCGCCTTCAAGTACGACCGCACCTATTACGACAAGATCGTCAGCTCCGTCGGTCCGCTGATGGAGAAACTGACGACCGGCAAGATCGCCGAACTGATCTCCCCGGATTACCTGGACACCACGGACCCGCGCCCCATCATCGATTGGCGTTCGGTCATTCGCACCCGATCGGTCATCTATGTGGGTCTCGACGCCCTTTCGGATGCCACCGTGGCCGCCGCCGTCGGCAACAGCATGTTCGCCGACCTGGTCTCCGTCGCCGGCCACATCTACAAGCATGGAATAGCCGCCGGCCTGCCGGACGTCGGCGAGGACGACGGCCCCTTCCGCGTGTGCCTGCACGCGGACGAGTTCAACGAACTGATCGGGGACGAGTTCATCCCGCTGGTGAACAAGGCGGGCGGCGCGGGATTCCAGGTCACGGCCTACACGCAAACCTGGTCCGACGTCGAGGCCCGGGTCGGGTCACGGGCCAAGGCCGGGCAGGTGGCCGGCAACTTCAACACCCTGGTCATGTTTCGCGTGAAGGAGCTGGCCACCGCCGAGATGCTGACCAATCAGCTCCCCGAAATCGAGATCCAGACCCTGATGCAGGTCTCGGGGGCCACGGATTCATCCACCCCGGGCTCGGGAGTCGACTTCACCTCGAGAAACGAGGACCGCATTTCGGTCACCAAGGCGCCCCTGCTCACCCAGAACGAGCTGATGTCCCTCCCGAAGGGCCAGGCCTTCGCGCTCGTCGAGGGTGGACGGCTGTGGAAACTGCGAATGCCCCTGCCGGATGCCTCCGGCGATCCCGACATGCCCGAGGACGTGGCGGCGCTTGCCGAATCCATGCGCCGCTCCTACCGCACGGGCGAGGACTGGTACCAGGACACGGAGGGCGACGCCCTGGTCGCCCAGGGAGGCGGACGATGAGCGTGCAGCAAGCCGCGGTTCGCCAGGCGTCGGCCCCCGCCACCCGCTCCGAGAAGCGCGGGCTGGCCGGCAGCCTGTTCAGGCTGTTGCTCTGGATCGTTGGATCCCTCGTCGTCTCCATCCTCGTCGAGTGGGTGGGCATGACCTGGTGGTGGCCCGAGCAGGGCGCCCGACACGCCCGGGACATGCTGGAGGCGGAAATCGGCTACCTGGCGTCCGGCGTGCGGACCAGCCTGGTGGTCGAGGACACCCAGGCGTATGCCCGGACCTTCGCCGACGCCGGATATGAATGGCTTTGGCGGCGAACGGGGCTCGAGGCCCTTGCCGATTCCGCCGCCCGCCCCCCGGCGCCGGACGCCGGCACCTTCCGGCGTTGGGCCCATCGCCTGTGGCGGGCCGTCGGCGAATACGTGGTGGCCGCCAGTCACATCACGCAACTCTTCTTCGTGCGGATCGCGGTGCTCTCCCTTTCCATGCCCGCCTTCCTGCTGGCCGCGTTCATGGGCCTTCTGGACGGCGCCGTTCAACGCGACCTCCGCCGCTGGGGCGGTGGCCGGGAATCCAGCTTCGTGTATCACCACGCCCGCAGGCTGATCTGGCCCGCGTTCATCGCCGCCTGGGTCATCTACCTGTCAATGCCCGTCTCCGTCCATCCGAGCCTGGTCGTCATCCCGTTCGCGGCCGCAACCGGCCTGGTGATCGCGGTGACGGTGGCGAGCTTCAAGAAATACCTGTGAGGAGCTGTCCATGATGAAACGAATCACCACATGCCTGCTGCTGATCGCCATGGTGGCCCCGCCCGCCGCCATGGCGAGCGAAAACGAACGCGAGGCGCTGGCCCGCCTCGCGCACGAGATCGAGCAACTCGAGCCGCTGATCGCGGAGGCCGAGACCCACGCCGATCCGGCCGCCCGGATCCGGTTCCGGTACGACTGGCTGCGCCAGGACCTCGCGCGGATACGCAGGGGCATCCTGGACCACGTCGAGGCGCCTCGCGCGGAACCGCGCAGGGTCGCTCCGCTCCGCGGGGACTACCGCCGGTGACGCCGGCGCAGAACACGGCGTTCCAGGGCGCCACCGGGCACACCGCCACCGGCGTCGGGGACATCGTTTCCTCGATCCTGGTGGTGCTGCTCTTCATCTGGGCCGCGTGGCTCGTGGTCCAGGTGCTCGGTTCCCTGCGACGGAACGAGGCGATCGAACTGGATCTTCTGTTCGTCTCGCTTCGCGCCTCGGCGTTGATATGGATCGCGCTGTACCTGGTGCAGTGAGACCGGCCCGCGGCCGGACAACCGCGGACAACCCTGAAAGCTGACAGCAAGGAGGAAACACGATGAAGAAGACCCTGAACCGCATGAAGACCAAGATCACGGCCGCCTGGGCAATGATGGGCGCCCTCGCGACCGGCCCCGTCCTGGCCGCCGTGCCGACGCCGCCCACGCCTTCCACCGCGCCGGGCACGTCCGACGCGATCTCCTGGGTGGAGGGCGTGTTCGAGGACACATCCGAGGTCGGCATCCTGGCGCTCGGCGTGACGCTCTTCGTGCTCGGCGCGGCCGGCATGATCTGGGCCATCAGCCAGATCATGACGGGGAAGGAGACGATCGCCGGCGTCGCCAAGATCGGGCTGGCGAGCGCCGCGGGCATCGCCTTCGGCACCTACGCCCTCACCCAGGCCTCCGGCATCATCTGATGGAGGACACCCGGGAACTACGGGCCCAGGGGGTGCTCGCCGACCGCGTGGACGGCGAGCCCCCCGCCATCCTGGGCCTATCGACGAGCGAGATCCTCATCGTCTCGGGCGTCGTGGGGCTGGTCTGCCTGCCGGCGACGCTCCTGCTCGGCGCCATGTTCGGCGCGGTCCAGATCGCCCTCGGACTTACCGGATTCCTGTTCCTGGGCGGGGTCTATGGCGGCTCCGTCATCTTCCGCCGCCTCAAGCGAGGCCGCCCGATCGGTTACTACCAGGTGCGACTCGCCATCCTGATGCAACGCATGTTCGGAGGGAACAAGTTCATCCTCCGGGGGGGAAGCTGGGATCTTGGCCGCTCCGCTCCGATGGGGAGGAAAAAATAGATGCTGTCCCGATACCGCCACGAAATCGACAACGCCCGGGCCCACGTCCTGAGCCTGTGGGCCGTGATCGGCCTCTTGTCGCTGTTCCTGGCCTGGGCCCTGCATGGCTGGAGCAACGCGCCCGAGGACATCACGGTCCACGTGCCCCCGGACCTCTCCGAGGGCGTCACGCTGGGCCTGCAGGACATCCCGAAGCCCAACGTCTACGCATTCGCGTTCTACATCTGGCAGCAAGTGAACCGCTGGCCCGACAACGGCGAAAAGGATTACCCGAAGAACCTCTACTCCTTCCAGGCATACCTGACGCCGCGGTTCCGGGCGGAGCTGCTGCGGCAACTGAAGCAACGCGGAAAACGCGGCGAGCTGGTCGGCCGGGTGCGCGCGCTGCACGCGGTGCCCGGCGTCGTCTACGAGGACCGGCGCGTGGACGTGGTGAGCGATGGCGTCTGGATCGTCTGGATAGACGCCATCATCGAGGAGACCGTGGCTGGCCTGGAGGTCAAGCGGACGCCCATCCGCTACCCCCTGCGCGTCGTCCGCTACGAGGTGGACCCGGAGGCGAATCCATGGGGCATGGCGCTGGATGGATTCTCGCAAGACCCCGTGCGCATCCCGGACTCCGAACTTCCACAGGGAGAACCCAAATGACACGAATCATTCGCCTGATTCTCATCGGCTGGGTCCTGTCGTTCCCGGCAACGACCACGGCCGGAACGACCGACGGAGAGCCCGATCGCGTGGCCTGGCGAGGCGAGCCCATAGAGATCTCCCTGGCCAGGGGCCAGGAACGAGTGATCCGGGTGCCCGGGGCCAGCGGACTGCGCGCGGGCCTGATTGGCGGGCCCGTTCCGGGACTGCGGGTCCAGCCGCTCGGCGATCGGATCTTCGTCACCGCGGCCGCGCCGTTCCGATCCACGCGAATGCTGGTTCGCACGAACCAGGGAGACACCCTCATGCTCGACTTGCGCGCCACGGACGATCAGGGTCCGTTGCCACCGATCGAGATTGCCCTGCCACGTTCCCCCAGCCGGCCGGCGACCACCGCCGAGGCCACCCTCCCGGCCACGGGAACGGGCGAATCGGACACCAGGGCCAGGAAGGAAGGCGTTGGTTATCAACGGCTGGTCCGCCATGCGGCCCAGACCCTGTACGGGCCTCGGCGGCTGTCGCCAAACACCCCCGGCATCGCGCGGGTTCCGCTGACCGGCGGCTCGGAGACGGCGGCCTTGATCCGCGGGGGCTGCTGCGTCGCCAGGCCCGTCATCGCCTGGCGCGCGGAGGGACCACATGGCCCCCTGTGGCTGACGGCGGTGACGGTGCGAAACCGCCTGGACGGCCCGCGCGAACTCGACCCGCGCACCGACATCCGGGGCACCTGGCTCGCCGTCTCGGCCCAGGCCTGGCGGCTGGGCCCGGCCGGCACGGACGTCGACGCCACGACGCTCTATCTGATCTCGTCCAGGCCATGGCGCCAGGCCATCGGCTTCATCCGGGCCCTGGAGCCGCCCAGGGCTGATGAACCCGGCGTGGACGAAAAGGGAGACGAGGCATCATGAACGCGCCGATGAACCGGATCATCCCGATCGTCGGCGTCGTCATGCTTGTCGTGGCGGGCGCCGTGGGCCTGCGCGCCTGCAAGAAAAGCGAGCCTCCACCGCCACCCGCGCCGATGACCCAGCTGCCCGAGGCGCCCGCGCCGGACGTCGACACGCCCGCCGACACGGTGCGCACCCTGTCGGCCCAGGTGGCCGACCTGCTCGACTCCACCGAGAAGTTGACCGAGGAGAACCGGATGCTGCGCGAACAGGCGACGGCCCTGCTGGACAGGCAGACCCGCATCGACGAACGCATCCGTTCCCAGGTCCAGCAGGCGCTCGCCCGCAACAACCAGGACGCGGACAGCCTGGTGGCGGACCTGGCCGCCAAGGTCGACCAACTGAGCGCCCGCGTCCAGGGGCTTCCCAGCGCGCTCCAGGGGGGCGGCCCCTCCCCCGCCCCTGGCGCCGACGACCTGCCCGTGGGGTTTGGTGGCGAGGAAGCGCCCATTCACTGGATCGAGTCGCTCGACGCCGGCGAGACCTCCATGCCACCAGCCCCGAAGGACGATCGCGTGCCCGGCCTCGACCGGCTGTTGCCGGATGACGGCAAGAGCCCCAAGGACCGCCTGGCCGCGCTCGCGCAGGCGCGCGCGACCTCCCTCGGCGAGCGGACCCTCGCCGAGCCCGAACCGGTCTATACCATCCCCGCCAACTCCACGCTCGCCGGCGCGACGGCCTTCACGGCATTGGTCGGACGCATCCCCATCAGCGGTCAGGTCCAGGATCCGGTCCCGTTCAAGGCACTCATCGGCGCCGACAACCTGGCCGCCAACGGCCACGAGATCCCTGGCCTCGCCGGCATGGTGGTCGCGGGGTACGCGGTCGGCGACTGGACGCTCTCGTGCGCCTCCGGACGCATCACGTCGGCCACGTTCATCTTCGAGGACGGCCGGGTGGTGACCTTCGGCGCCCGGACCGTCGAGCCCGGAAAGCCCGGTCAAGGCAGCCAGAACCGGAAGAACCAGACGGAACTCGGCTGGATCTCGGACCGCTTCGGAACCCCGTGCGTCGTCGGCAAGCGGGTTACGAACGCGCCCCAGTACCTGGCACAGCGCGTGGGGCTCGGGACCATGGAAGCGGCCGCGGCGGCGGCCGCCGCCTCCCAGACCACCACGATCTACTCACCGGCGGGAGGCGGCACCGCCTCCGCGGTGACCGGGGACCAGGCCCAATACGTTCTCGGCCAGGCCGCCTCCAAGGGCGTCGGCGAGATCAACAAGTGGCTGACCGAACGGCAGGCGCAGTCGTTCGACGCCATCTATGTCCGGCCAGGCGCGCCCATCACCGTCCACATCGACGTCAACCTGCCCATCGACCGCGACCCGGCCGGCCGCATGGTCGACCACCGGCTCGCCCGGAACACAGGAGAGACCCGACATGCCCCCTTGGACTGACAAGCCACGAATCGCCGCGCTGATCCTGGCGGCGACCCTGTCCGGCTGCGCCTCCACCCAGGAGGACATCATTCCGCAGGACGGCCCGGACATGCTGGAGATCTATCGCAGTCATCTGGAACAGGCGGGCGGGAGCGCGTCGGGGACGACTCCGGCCCCGCCGCGACGGGTCGACCCCGCGCCCGACACCCGCTGGTCGCGCGAGGCGGCGAATGAAATCGAGAACCGCTTTCCGTTGCTGCCCAACCCGATGCTCGTGCTTTACGTCTACCCGCACCTCGCGGAGGACGGCGCGCCGGTTCCAGGGTACGCGACCGCGTTCCGCATGTACGAGCGCGATCACTTCGCGCTGCCCGGGGAGACCACCGCCCCATGAAGGTCAGGCGCGTCACCAGGCAGGAGGAGGCCGCGCTCTACAAGCGACCGCCCTCCTTCACCGATCTGCTCCCATGGATGGAGTACCTGCCGGAACACCGGGCCTTCCTCCTCGAGGACGGACGTTCCGTCGGGATGGTCATGGAACTCCAGCCGCTCGGCTGCGAGGGCAGGCCACCCGCCTTCCTGGCGACGCTGCACGAGGGCCTGTTGGGCGCGCTCGGCGCGGTGGCGGAACTGGATCCCGCGCCCTGGGTCGTCCAGTTCTACGTGCAGGACGAAACCAGCCTGGAGGCCTTCGTGGAAACCCTCCACGCCTACCCGGCGGAGGGCGCCGCCGGCACGGAACTGACGAATCGCTGGCTGGAGGTCATGAGCGACCATGTCCGCCACGTGGCCAGCCCCGGCGGGATATTCGATGACCACGTGGTGTCAGGCACCTGGTGGGGCGGGCGCATGCGCCGGGTGCGGATGGTGCTCTACCGAAGGTTCAAGAAGGAGACCCAGCCCCTCGAGACCACCCTAGAGCAACTCTGCGACCAGGCCGCCCGCATCCAGGCGTCCCTGGAATCCATCGGGGTTCGCGTGACCATCGCCGACGGCCGCCACGTCCACGATTGGCTGATCCGCTGGTTCAACCCCGCCCCCGCGTCCGGCGGCGGCGATCCCGCGAGATTGCCACCCTATCCAGGCGACGAGAACCTGCCATTCGGCCGGGACTTCTCGGAGATGCTCGTGCTCTCCATGCCGGAGTCCGACCCGGAGGCCGGCGTCTGGCGTTTCGACGGGCTTCCCCACTCGATCGTGCCCATGCAGGCGCTCCGGCGCGCGCCGGAGATCGGCGTGTTCACGGCCGAACGGCGCGCGGGAGAACAGGTCTACAGCCTGTTCGACCGCCTTCCTCCCGGCACCACCATGGTGCTGACCCTCGTCTGCAAGCCACAGGACATCCTGCGTCAGCACGTCGCCTCCATCAAGCGCGCCTCGGTGGGCGACGCCGCCGAATCCGTGCTCGCCCGCGAAAACGCCGAGGCGGTGGAAATCGCCATGGCCCAGGGCGACCGCCTCATACCCTCCGTGCTGGCCTTCTACATCCAGGCCAGGGACGAGCAGGAACTGCGCAAGCGACGGAACGAGCTGTCGAGTCAGCTTCTCCACGCCGGCATCCAGACGGTCGAGCGCGAATCCGACCCACTGCCCCTCGATGCCTGGATCCGCAACCTCCCCATGAACCACGACCCCGCGCTCGACAAGGCCAACCGGCGCTCGCGCATGCTGTTCGCCTCCCACGCGGCCGCCATGCTGCCACTCTATGGCCGCAGCCGGGGAACCGGCCATCCGGGGTTCGTCTTCTGGAACCGCGGCGGCGAGCCCCTGGTGTTCGACCCGCTCAACAAGCTCGACCGCGCCAAGAACGGTCACATGCTGATCATAGGCCCGACGGGCGCGGGCAAGTCGGTGACCCTCTCCTGCCTCATCCTCCAGGTGCTCGCCATGTGGCGGCCGCGGATATTCATCATCGAGGCCGGCAATTCGTTCGGCCTGCTGTGCGATTACCTCGCATCGCAGGGTCTCTCCGTGCACAAGGTGGCCATGACGCCGACCTCCGACGTCAGCCTGCCCCCCTTCGCGGGCGCCCTCAGCCTGCTCGATCGCAAGGAAACGGAAACCGCCGGCCTGGAGGACGAGCTGGAAAACGACGGCGAGGACCCCACCGGCGAGACACGCGACCTCCTTGGAGAAATGGAGCTGGCCGCCCGCATCATGATCACGGGCGGAGACGAACGAGAGGACGCCCGCATGAGCCGGGCCGACCGCATGATCATACGCCGCGCGATCCTGGAGGCCGCGGAAAGGGTGCGGGAGGCAGGGGGCGACCAGGTGATCAGCGAGGACGTCGCGCGGGCGCTGCGCGCCATCGCCTCCGACCCCGAGCTGGACGAGCGGCGCCGCCAACGCGCCGTCGACATGGCGGACGCCATGAGCCTCTTCTGCTCCGGGCTTGCCGGGCACTTTTTCAACCGGCCAGGCGTGCGCTGGCCGGACGTGGACGTCACGCATCTGGAGATGGGCATCCTGCAGCGAGAGGGCTACGAGGACCAGCTCACCGTCGCCTACACCGCCCTCATGAACCACATCAACGGCGTGGTCGAGGCCCGGCAGCACGAACGCCGGCCCACCATCGTCATCACGGACGAGGGCCACATCATCACGACGAACCCGCTGCTGGCCCCCTACGTCGTGAAGATCACCAAGATGTGGCGCAAGTACGGCGCCTGGTACTGGATCGCCACCCAGAACCTCGAGGACTTCCCCGACGCGAGCCGTCGCATGCTCAACATGCTGGAGTGGTGGCTGTGTCTGGTCATGCCCAAGGAGGAGGTCGACCAGATCGCGCGCTTCCGGCAACTGACCGAGGAACAACGCCAACTGCTCCTCTCGGCCCGCAAGGAGCCCGGCAAGTACACCGAGGGCGTGGTTCTCACCGACACCATGGCGGCGCTCTTTCGCAACGTCCCGCCATCGCTCGCGCTGGCGCTGGCCCAGACCGAGCAACACGAGAAGGCCGCCCGCGCCGCGCTCATGAAGGAGCACGACTGCACCGAGGTCGAGGCGGCCATGATGATCGCAGAACAGATCGAGAAACGGAGGAGGGAACACTCATGACGCACGATTTTCCGTTGCGCGAACAAGCGCGCCGGCGACCGCCCCACTGGGCGGACCAGATCATCCGCCCCTGGGACGATGCCCTGTATGCCCGGCTCGAGCCGTTCCGCACCCACGTCTATTGGACCGACCAGGGATCGATCAACGTCTTCCGCGTGGTCGGAACCCAGCACCCCGACTACCAGGGCCGCAGCTGGCGCTGGTTCCTCGAGGGCGGCAAACGCATGGATGAAAACCTCGAGCTGTTGCGCGTCAATCCGGATTACTACGCCGATACCGTCGCCAAGCGGCCCTCCATGTACTACCTCTCCATGGACGGCACGGACTGGTACGTGGGCGCCGATGGCAACCATCGGACCTGCATCGCCAGATTCCTTTTCTCCCACGATGGGCGGACGATGCTTCACGGGGTGCACCTCACGGACCATCGCTTCGATCACGAGCTGCGCAGGCTCTACCTCCGCCTCCAGGAACTGGCGCGCGAGGCCGACCCCGCCATCCTGGTGGAACCGATCAACCGGCCGATCGGGCGGGAGGACACGCCAGGCTGGAAGCTGGACCTTTTCGAGCCCAGGATCCGGTACGTGGACCCCGCCGAGGGCATCGAGGAAATCCTCGACGCGGAAGGCGCCCGACGCACCATTGGGTGGATCCGGGAGGAACGCGGCCGCCGCGGATGGTTCCGGCTGAGGAGGCGCGCGTCATGATGCCCCGCCACGCCCTGGAAGGCCTCGGCGCCATGGCCGCGGCGGTCGTGGCCGCCGTCTCCGCGCTCTCGATCCTATACCCGACCGAAACGCGGGCGCTGGAACGGGGAACGACCATCGAGGTGTTCACCACTTCCGACCTCCCCGCGGTCGGCATCCCGAACCTCGATGGCGTGGACATCCAGGTCTGGCGGCTGGATGGCCTGGTCCAGGCCCAGGAAACCCTGTCGAGGGACCTGCCGGCAGACCAGGCCCAGGCGGCGCGCATCGCCGGCGAGAGGTTCCTGCACCTGAAGCCGCGGATCGCGCCGCTGATGATGGAAGCCGCGGAGGGACTCGCGCACGCCCTCTACGAGGACGGCCTGGACCGCTATCCGGCCATCGTTTTCCACGTGCCCGGCCACCAGCCCACCGTGGTCTACGGCATGCGCGACGTATCCGCCGCCATCCGCCTGCAAGACGCCCGGGGAGGAGCGAATTGATCCAGGCGCTCCGACACTTGCGGGTCCTGGCCCTGGGCATGCTCCTGGCGTCCGGGGGCGCGCACGCGGCCTCGACCAACACGCTACAGATCATTGCGGACACCACCGCCGCCTTGCCGGCGTGTCTCCGTTGGCGCATCGATGGCGTCTGTTTCTGGCTGCGCTGTTCCCTGTTCAGTGGATGCAGCGTGCGGGTCAGCCCCAGGATCCGGAACTACGTGCCGGAAGTGGTCGTCACGGTCCGCAACAACCTCACGGTGCATCCATGGGTCGAGGCTTCCCCGCTCCTGGCCACCTCCTCCGGCGTCCTCACCGCCCTGCTCGGTGGACCGGCGGGTAGCGGAGGCTACATCGGTCCGACCGGGCGAGACACCCGGCGCTACCAGGTCTACCGGGAGGCGGACGCCCTGGGGCACCCCCTTGGCGCCACGGGCTTCCTGGGCGCGCTTTCCTTCCTCGCCGGCGTCGTCTGCCCACCCCGAACCTGGCCCATGTTTCCATACTTCAACTCCAGCCTCGATGCCCTCGCCTGGCGGGCCATTCTCCCCACGGAACTCTTCTATCCGGCCACCTGGATCCCGGGCATGCGGGAGATCGGGAGCTGGCCAATCAACACGTGGGGGACGGTACACCCCCGCACCGGCCGCACGACCCAGACGAACGAGCCAAAGGCCTCGGCGGTGCTCGCCCAGCGCGTGGGAGACATCATCACCCGCACCGGGCAACCACACGTCTACGTCCCGATCACCGCGAGCCGGAGCGGCGCCGGGTTCCGCTGGGACAACCCACCACCACTCCGGGAGAACGACGCCGGCACCGGGATGTGGCAGATGCTGGAGCCCCGGACGGACACGTCCTGCTACGTCTTTGGCGAGAACGACAGCCTCTCGCTCGTCGGATGGGCCGACGGCACCCTGGGATCCCTGGGCGATGGCAGACGTGATCCAGGCGGCGACTACGTCTACAACCTCTGGCGCCCCTATCGCTGCTGCCGGCGCCGAGGATGGTTCATCGGATCGGTCCCATGACAAGGAGATCTGTCATGAACACCTGCAAGCACCTTGGTCTCAAAACCACCGCCCTCGCGGCCCTCGTGTCAGTCGCCTGCGCGGCGCACGCCGTCCGGCCACCCACGTCGACGCAGTCGTGGTATTACGAGATCGGCGGGGCATCGCCCATTTCCGCTGCCCCGAACCCGGGCGCCTCCACCATCACCCTCGGGGCCACCGGCACGCTCGGGCTCAAGTACAGCTGCGGGCGCTTCAACATCACCGCCTCCGTCTCCAATCTGTTCAGCAACGTCGCGACGAGCCTTCAGAACACCTTGTACAGCGCGGCCACCGGCGCCATCGCCGCGCTTCCCCTCTATATCTTCCAGCGCGCACGGCCGGACCTCTACGAGCTGTTCCAGACCTACACCGCCGACTTCACGAAGGCCTTCAACTTCGCGCTCAAGAGCTGCGAGGACTATGAAAGGGATATCCTGGCCGGCAAGGATCCCTACGCGGAATGGGTCGCCCTCGCGAAGGGAGAGAATTGGAAGGCACAACAAAGCGCCACCAGCGATGCCATCGTGGCCAAGAGCAACGTGGAGTCGTCGGGCGGGGATCTTGGCCTCACCACGTATGGGGGAGTCAGGAAGGCCGGCGTCTCCCAACCACCCATCGAGGTGGTGCGTGACTCGACACGCGCCGGCTATAACATGGAACTCAATCGCGCGCCCACCACGACCACACCGCCGCCAAGCGGCCTGGGCGCGCCGCGCTTGGTCGAGCTCTTCCCGAGCCCGGCCGCCGCCGAGGACTTCGCCGTGCAGGTCCTCGGCGACGAGATCATCCGCACCTGCGACGGCTGCACCAGCCAATCCACGGCGGGCCACGGCCTGGCGCCCCGAATCGAGGCCGAGAAGGGCACCGTCTCCACCAACCTGGCCAACCTGATCTCGGGCGCCTCGACGCCCAACTACACCAACCTCCAGGACGTTGCCGCGCCCGGCGTGGCCATCTCCCGCCGGGTGATCGAGACGCTCCAATCCCTGCCCGACGAGGAGCGTGGCATCCTCGCCGGCCGCCTGGCCGCGGAGGTGGCGGTCGCCCGAACCGTCGAGAAGGCCCTAGCGCTGCGCCGAATGCTGCTGACCGCCAAGCGGGAGCCGCACGCCCGTGGCAACGAGGCCCTCCAGGAACGACTGAACAAGGGCATCGCCGAACTCGAGCACGAGATCGACAACGTCCTCTACGAGACCCGCGTCCGCCGCGAGATCTCGGCCGCCACGGCCAGCCTGTTGCTCTCCCGGCACAACCAGCTTCGCAGCGAGGCCCAGGCCGCGCCGTCGACCCGGCGGGAGGATCCGGTCCAGCTCCGCGAGGGAGGACGCTTCCAGTGACGCCCGGCAAGAAACGCCTGCTGCTCGTGACCGCCACCCTCCTGCTCGGAATCGTGGGGGTCGTCTCGGGAATGACGCTCATGCTGATCCATGCCGCCGGCTTCGACGCCGTCGCCAGGGCATGGGCCTCGGCGCGCGCCACCATCCAGGCCCTCAAGTGGGCGGCCATGATCATGGTGGTGTGGCGCTGGCCCGCCATCGCCGCCTGGGCCACCGAACGGTTCGACCTCTCCGAGGAGGAAGGGCGGGAGATGCTGGCCGCCCGCTGGCGACTGGCGACCGCGCTCGTCGCGCTCGAACTCGTACTGGGACAAAACCTGCTCGGCATGCTCGCCGGGCACTAGCACGCGAGGAGGGGACCATGCAGGTCGATTCCTACCTGGAACTCTTCACCACCCTGTTCGGGTGGCAGTTCTACGGCATCATCTGGGACGTGCTCGCCACCACCGGCATCGTCTATGTCCCGTTCATCGTCATGCTGGTGAACAACTGGCGCCAGGCACGCGCGAACTCGGAGTACCGCAGCGCCTGGAGCATCTCCCTGCGCACCATGGAACTCGACTTCTACCTGGCGCTGTTCGTCGCCATGCTCTCGGGACCACCCGCCCTGCCGCTCGCCGCCTCCAGCATGTCCTTTCAGCCGCAACCGACCATCGTCGATCCGACGCCGCCGGCCGCCACCGTCGCCAGCCCGCAATCCACCTACGGCAGCGGCGGGGCCTTCTCCTCGGCGCCCGGATCCGTCCAGGTCCCGGTGTGGTGGTACGCCGTCATCACCCTCTCCAAGGGCATCAACCAGGCGATCCTCGCGGGCTTCCCGACCGAGCAGGGACTGCGCCAGATCCAGCAGCAGGCCCAGCTCGCCACCATCTCCGACGCCCAGCTCCGCGCCGAGGCCTCGCAGTTCTGGTACGACTGCTACATCGAGGCCCGCTCCCGCTACCTCCGGGAGAAACCCTCCTCCGCGACCATCACCAGCCTGCTCTCGACCTATGGCAACGACGACGTGGACTGGATGGGCTCGCACGTCTACCGCGCGACCTACTACCCGTACATGCGCGCCCGCAGGCCGGTCAAGGGATGGCTCTACGACCCGGCCCGCGACATCGACTACGACCCCTCGGCCATACATACCTGGGGCCAGCCCACGTGCGAACAGTGGTGGGCCGATCCGACGATCGGGCTGCGGGAGAAGATTCTCAGCGAATCGAGCGTGCTGGACCTCAACGGCGACCTGATCGCCGTCGCCAGCGCGCTGCCCTCGTTGACGGGCGTGCCTGTGCTGGGCGCGGCCACCGAGAAGGCCAAGGACTGGGCGGTCCGCGCGGCCCTTGACAACGCCCGCGTGAACGCCATGACCTCCGGGCACCCCGACGACCTCGGCGTCAACGAGGCGAATGGCGTGTTCGACGGAATCTACAACGCCGCCGCCGACATCCTGGGGGCCGTGGGATCGGGGTACACGCACCTCGAAACGACGGCGAAGACCAACATCCTCAAGACCGGGCTGCCCATGGCGCAGGCGCTCATCCTGATGAGCATCTACGCGCTCCTGCCCTTCGTGGTGGTGTTCTCCCGCTACTCCCTGGGCGTCATGATCGGCGCCGCCATCGCGCTGTTCGCCATCCATTTCTGGACGGTGCTGTGGCGGCTCGCCGCCTGGGTGGACGAGAACATGCTCTCCGCCATGTTCCCCGGCGCGCTGGACAACCTGCTCTACTGGTTGTCCTCGCCGGAGGGCATCGCCACCAGCGCCTCGAAGGACCTGTTCTTCGACATCATGCTCCAGTCCATGTTCCTGGGACTGCCCTTCGTCTGGACCATCGTGGTCGGCTGGGCGGGGGTTAGCATTATTGGGAGATTGGCCGACCTGATGCCCCTTTCTGGGACGAAAGCCGCAGGAGCCGCCGCTGGCACCGGCGTAAAGAAAGGCGAAGAGGGCGCCCGGCACATTAAGAAAGTAATGTCCCGGGGGAAATGATCCCAATTCCTTCAGTGGCGAATCGGAGTGCCATCCCACGCGGCATCATAACCGCATACCATACTAGCTGTTTTGTCCAGTTCCGGCGGAGCATCCGGAGATGCTGTCATGGTGACGGGATCAAAATAGTAATAGCCGACCCCATCATCATAGCTCCGCTCGTCCTCGTTCACCGAAGGCTCATCGGGGAATACCCAAGCCATCACGGCGGCGATGGCCAGCAGCAGCGCGGCCGACAGCGCGAAGGGCGCCACGGCAAGCACCGCCAGCCCGAGCACGACGGTGGTGGCCTTCCGATGCCGGGCGGCGAAACGCCCCACCCGGCCGCGACGGACCTGGCGCAGGCCGCGCCCGAGCCGCTCGCCGATCTCCGCGGGGGTCAGCCAGAGACGCGCCACGCCCCAGGCGGCGAGCACCACCAGCCAGACCATCAGGCCCATATCCAGAAAATCCATGTCCGTATCCTCCTGGTTCATGGCCCTTGTCGGCCGCCGGGGCGGACCACTTGACCCCCGCCCCGGCGACCGCGGGCTCTTCTCCTCCACCCAATTATAGCCAAATCACCCGCGACTCGGAGCCTGGACGGCTGGCCGTGGCCGCCCGGTCGCGGTCATCCCTCGTCCTCCGGCCGGGCACCGCCACCCGGGGCCTCGAGGGCTCCTGCCTCCCGCTCGACCGGCCATTCCATGAACGCGAACGCCCAAACGACCGCGATGTTCACCACGGGAATGGCCATCGTCACGGCCCACCATCCCGGAAAACCGGCCTTTTCCGCGACCGGCCGGTAGATGAAGATCGGGAGCAGGAACAATATTGACATGATAATGAGCTGCCAGAGACCAATTCCCATGGTTCACCTCCCCCCATCCGTCTGGAGGGTCCACTTGTGGGCACCGAGCACCAGGCCCGCGATCAGGAAACCCACCCAGGGAATCAACGCCACCAGGCTCCATGCCGGGTTCAGCCCGACCCGCGTGAAAATCCGCCACAGGGGCGGCACAAGAAGCAATGCAGCGAAAAGGATTGGCGCCATACGCAGTTCCTCCTTGGCCAAGAAATTCCAACGCCGACGACGGGGAGCGCCGACCGCCAGCGATTATGGAACATCCGCGTGGCAACTGCCAATATGCCCGCAATCCCTTGATTGCCGGATAACCCAGACCCGGATCGTTGCGTGCGGCCGTGGCGGGCCAGACCAGGGATGGGGAATTCAGCGGGGCGATGGTCGAATCTGCGCGGGAAACAGGTCGCTCAGCAAGGGTGCTCACCGACGCGGCGAAGGCAGACCGGGAGCGCCAGGATGGGGAGTCGGATCACGAGAGGTGAGAGTCAAAAGGACCGCGGTCGTCCTGGGGCAGATAAATTCGGTCGTCTTCAAAGAATGCATACCCCGCATCAATGCTCATCCAGTCGGGGTAGCCAGTATACACAGGAGTGGCTCCAGCGAGTTCGTTGTTGATCTGTTCCTCTCGCTTCCTAAATTCCTCCAGGATGTCGGTGTTCATCTCGTACCGGCGGGTGGGGGGCTGTACGGGCAGGCCCCGTCGCTGGCGGAAGGCCCGCACGAGGCGGCGAATCAGCAGCCCGATCAGGATGCCACCGACAACGAGTACGGCAATACCGATATTGACGTAATCTGCCTTGGTCATGGCGACAAAAAAAATGGCGGTTGGATTGTACTCCAAATATAGTTGATAGGAGATAGGGCAACAAGATCAGCGGTAAAAATGTAAAAAACCCCTCTGGACATTACCCACAAAATCGGGGTCTCAGGGGGTTATTTTTACCTGACCCGCAGGCTATTCTGCTACCGCACCACATAACCTACACACGGAGGATATTAATATGACACACTACCGAGATCTGTTCCTCGATTCCCACAACCTACCGCTAGCCGACGTGGTCGGCTGCGGCCTGGATCGCATTGGCCAGCCGGTGCCACCCGATGGCATCCGCGAGGCCATCCGCATTTATCGCCGGTCGCACGCCGATTGGCGCCACCGAGAACTTCCCGTCCCAGCACGGCGCCAGCTCATCGCCGAGGGCGTCAGCGCCTATTTGCGCGCGGCGACCTAGGCTGTTCGTTGTTTCTGGCGGCCGGGTATTCAGCCCGGCCGTTTTTTTTCGCCCCGCACCGATTTGCTTAGTCGCCATTCGTTTCCGCCGGGTCGCGCGCCTAAGTGGCGCTTTTTGTCATGGACACACCCCACCCAGTGTGAGTGCTCCACTCCGACAGCGCGCTGGCTTCTTGGCTGGCAACGCCCATATGCTATATTGAATCCGGGAGCACCTTGGGGGCGGCTATCATGGACTACGATTTCATGGGCATCCACGATTTTTGGATCTACGTCGGCATGGCGGTCTGGGGCCTCTTCGTCGCCTTGGTGCACGTGTATCTGCGCCGCAGGAATATCGAACTTCCTGACAAGGACGGTTACTTTGATCTTTTTGATGAAGAACAGGACCGCCCGACAGTCAATGTGGATGGGACACCAATGGTTGGTGACGTCGATATACATGGCCATGCGTACGGTGTCACGGATCTCGATCCTCCCCACTAAATAGGGCGGCCTCAGTGCCGCACAGCCCGCCTGTTTGTGGGTTCCGGTTTCTCCTCCTGCTCGCCTGTCAGATCCTGTCCTCGACTGCTAGCTGCATCAACGTACCGGGCGAAGGGGCAGGGATCGACCGACGGGCGGGCCATCGGAGCCAGGACAGAAACCAGGTGAGATCCTGATCAAGCGCGGCGCGAAGGATTACCAGTCAGGCCCGGCGGATGGGCAAGGAAGTGGAAAATGACCAAAGAGAGGCCTGGGAATGGGGGCTATTACCCAGGCCGGGGGCGACAAAGGGGGGCTCAGGGTTCGGATATCACGGTGCCATCTCGGTCCGGGCCCTCCCCGAAGATGCAGCCGTCGGCATCGCAACCGGAGTCCCCGATAATTAAACCCGTGGCGGGATTGATTAGACCCGCAGTGGGATCTTTTAAGCTGGGAACGTCGTGCCACTCGTCAAGCCAATCGTCATCAAGGCTCTCAGCTGCGGAACCATCGGCAGGAAAATCCTGGCGGCGGGCCATCAGGGCGTTAAGGCCAGTGAGTCGGAGGAGCAGGCGCAGAAGCCATCGCAGCACCCAGAACGCGAGGGGGGCGGCGACAGCCAAGACGATCAGGCCAAGTTGGAAATCGCTCATCTACCGGGTCTCCGAACAACCATTGTCTGACAGTATAGGACAGAATACGGTGCCGCTGAAGGATCTGGGGTCGTGCAAACTATATATAGCTATCGGCTGGAGCTGCTGGCGCTGGAGGGCAAGCATAGTTCTTAAGTGAGGGGCGCTGTCAGGCCCTTGTCGGCCGCCGGGGGCAGGCCACTTGACCCCTACCCCGGCGACCGCAGGCTCTTCTCCTCCACCCGTCTATAGCCAAATTACCCGCCACTCACCGGCCGGCATGCGATCCGCCGCCAATCCCCGCGACCGTCGACGACCCGCCATTCGTAAGACTCCGTGACCCTGACGGCGTTCACATTGAGCGCCACGTAGGTACAGCCGTGGCAAGATGTATCTGCTTCCGATGCCATCGCGATCACCCTCACGCCCTGACGCCGCAGTATCGCCGCTGCCACATCGGTACCTAATGAGAGTCTCATCCAGCGGTATTGTTCCCAGGAGATTTCGGAACCGTCCGGCGCAACCCACGACTGTTTCTCAGGATCCTGCCATATACATGGCCGTGGAACTTTGACGCATACCCTGTGCAAGTAGCTGGTACCATGCACAAATTTGGCATAGCGGGCATATTTTTCTCCACCAGCCTTATGTTCTGCGAAATAGAAGCCCCATCCCAAGGCATCGTTCTCTCCCGTTCCCAATTGACGCGGGTCGACGACTGTAAACCTGCCCCATCCGCCATGCCAACCGGTGATCACCACAACCAGAGCTCTCCTAGTCTCGCACTTGATTCCATGGACTTCTTAAGCCCCGATCACAGGGCGCATCCCTGTTCCGAGGCGCGCTTGTCAAGCCCGGGCGCCATGCTACAGTTGACCGCCGCCCTTGAGCCTCGTATCCAAATATATCCAAATCGGCTTTACCCCGCCTGCGTTTCCGGTGCATTACTGCTTTCCACCGTTGCGCGACCAACCTCGATGTTTTCGACGATCATTCGTGGAGTTACCGTAGGCAAAGGATACCCGCCCCAAGGTGCACGGGACGTCAGCACAAGGAGGTATTCTCTTGCCGAACCATAGAGAATCGACAGAGCATTTCGAATAACCACCACTACCTCATCCTCGTCACCGTCCAGATCTGCCTCATAACGAAAAACACCGAACACTTTCAGGTGGTATTGATATGGCAATGCCGAATCACACGCCTCGCTGTCGCTTTCAATGGTCATCTCCACACGCATTACATTCCTGTCTTCGAAGAAGACAATGCGGGAGAAAATCTTGGGGGCAGACGCCTCCTCATCGGCGTCCGGATCAAAATCCCGGTTCGCCTCGAAACGAACTCCAGGATAAAAATACTCCTCAAGCCGCAAGGAGGTCGTCTTGGTTCTCGGCATTGACCTGCACCTTCAAATCGTTCGCGGAGCGCGCCACATGATCCCGCCAATAGCCATGTTTTGGTCTGGCGTAATCAGGTTCCTCGCACCAATCCGAGACCTTGCCTGGGCATTTGAGTTCAATGGAGAACTCAGCACCCACCGCGCGCGCCAGCTTTACCATGGTGTCGATGGTGAGATTCGCATCCCCACGGAGCGCCTTGGTGACGTAAGGCTGGGATACGCCAATTTTTTCGGCCAGCTGGGTTTTCGTGAGCCCGGCCCGTTCCATGAAGCGATGAATCTTCAGCGCGAAATCCAGCTTGATCTTTTCGCTCCAATACTGATCTGTCTCTTTGGCGCGCCGAACTCTCTCAGCCGCGCGCCTATTCCACCTTGCCATTGCCGTCTCCTTCTATGCGCGGGCTCAATCATCATGGATGATCAGTCGCCCCGCCAATCGTGCTTTATTGAATTTATTCTTTATAGCTGTCGTGCTCTCAATAATCGGGGGAGGAGTTTTCTGACCCTTTTTAAAAAACCCTTCAGCACAAACTATGATTTTCTTCCGGCCCTGGCAATCACCCCCGTAAAACCAGGGAATACGCCAACGCCCCTTGATGAACTGCCACAAACTCTCTTCCTTACAAATCTCGTGACTGAGACTCATGGGCAATGCCCTCGGCCCATTCCGGTCATCCGCCACGAGCTCCAGGATGTGCCGGAAACCGTCCGCGGCAGGGTCACCCTGCTGATCCAGTGCTTCCAGGAATCCTTCCAACATGGATTGACCGGGTTTCGTAACCGGCGAACACACGCACCAGATGCCTTGGACGACGATTCTCAGTTCCACGAGGGGGATTATAACTTTTAAGTTATATCGGGCATGTTGTCAATTGCTTTACACTTGGCCCCACAGTATGCACATGGTTTCCCCACATGCAAACCGCGCCTTTTCCGCACGAGCCCATCGATATATCAAATAGTTACACGCATCCAATCCGTGTTGGAACTCTGCAGACTGTTTTAATACGGCCGAATGAATTAAAATAATTGCCCGATATTTTTATTTGTTTGCCGACCAAAGCAAGATTTTTTACATGGATCCCAGACGATTCACCGACCAATCCCCCGGACAATTAGTGGAAATTGGCGCCGACCACGCCGCCTGCGCCTTCGTCCCCTCCCCCTTGCCCAGGGATTGGCAGCTCCCCCCCACGTTGTGGCCCAAGCTCGCTCAGGCCCGCGAAGCCATTGCCCGACTGGATGGCGTTGGCCGGCACATGCCCAACCACAAACTTCTGCTACGCCCCCTCCAACAGCGGGAGGCCCTGCGATCCTCGAGCATGGAGGGCACCTACGCAACGCCAGTCGAGCTTCTGCTCTATGAGGCAGAACCCAAGGAACCAAAATCCGAACGCGACCCCGTCAACGCCCGGCGAGAAGTGTCCAACTATGGTCAGGCGCTGACCCTCGGCCAGAAATACTTGGACGAGGACCGCCCGCTCTCGCTGACGTTGATCAAGATGCTACATTCAAAACTCCTGGGAGGCGTGAGAGGGGGCGACAAACAGCCGGGAGAATTCCGGCAACGCCAGGTGCACGTAGGTGCGGGCGCGCGTTTCGTTCCGCCCCCCGCCCATCACCTCCCCGGATGCCTGGAAGACCTGGAATCGCATCTACGCAACGCGCCGGAGATTGACCCGCTGATTCATGCCTTCATGGTGCACTATCAGTTCGAGACAATTCATCCCTTCAACGACGGCAATGGCCGCGTAGGGAGGCTGCTATTATCCCTGCAAATATATAAAACCATGGGGCTTACCGCACCTTGGCTATACATGAGCGCCTATTTCGAACAGTACAAGGACGAATATATTGACCTCCTGTTCCGGGTCAGCACCCATGCCGATTGGGAACGATGGCTGGATTTCTGCCTGCGAGGTGCCGAAACCCAGGCGACCGACGCCATTCGGCGGTTTGACCGCCTCGTCGATGCCCGTCGTCGTTACAAGGATATGGTCAAGGGTCAAAACGCCAGGCTTCATCCGATCATCGATCTACTATTCGAAAGACCTGTCGTTACTATTCCCCAGTTGGCAGATTACCTGAATGTCAGTTACCCAACCGCCAAGAATGACGTTCACCAACTCCTCAAGTTGGACATATTGAAGGCCGGACCCAGCATCATCCGCCCACAGTATTTCTATGCATCCGAAATTATGCGGATCGTTTATGAAGAGCCATAATCCCTAACGACCAAACCGGCCGCCTCCACCGTCTACACCGAGAGTAATGCCAGAAATTCTACTTGGCTCTTCCCCGAATTGTGTGGGTAGTTTAGCGTATAAGGCATGAGAGACCGAGAGCTGTACAGTCGGATTTTGGGCGTTGAAGATCCCTGGTGTGTGGAGGATGTTGAACTGTCTGTAGCTGCTGGGGAGGTCAAGACGGAGAAGCTCACCCTTTCACCTTATTAACAATAAGTAACGAAATAACCAACACGGTATACAGGCCAATCTGAGCAGCAAAAGATAACGATACCACCGCCACACTGACTTGGTCAGTAACATTAGCTTTTCCCGCCTCAAAATAATATCTGAGCAATGCTAGTAACGCTGCTAACACTATTCCACCAATACAAAGAAAATAGTAGCCCCAGAAATGCTCATCTTGTAATCGCATTATCATCGGCACGAACAACGCAACCGGATAAACCACCTGTATTAAGATAATCGAAACTATATCATACCTGAAATCCGGCAAGAAAATTCCTCTTGCTATGGAAACTGCAAGAACATAAAGAACAAGCGGCCTGCTAAATGGAAAACTGTCTAGCAATGCAACCATTACGGATTTCCAGCAAAATTGCGTTGAAGATCATTAAATAGCGTTCTTGGAAGGATGGTATTAGGCGTATTTATCCCCGCCGCCCCCAAACACTGTCTAACAAACAGAGTGCAGTTATTGTTATACAAATTGTAATCTTGCTGTTGCTGTGTCCGCGTCTCAATACATTTCTGCGCATTTCGATCTTGCTCTGACGTAGTCGGTATCGTGACACTTAATGGCGCGGTCGGATCTGGAGATATTTCCCCTGGAACATTCAATCCTAACGCCATTCGAATGGAACTCGCACTTGGCTGAGGTCTCTGCCCTACCGTATCTAGAGTGTTAACTCCAAGTCCAACGTGGCCAAAGCCAGCCGCTGCGTTGGGATTAAACGAAACAGTAATATCAAGCGCGTAAGGGTCAATCCAATATAACGGATTATTCAGGGCGTACGTGTATATATTGACCCCACCCGCCAATCCAAGCGGATCCGCTGTGATGTACCTACCTGTTCGGGGATCGTAATACCTGAAGTAGTTATAGTGCAGCCCGGTCTCCTGGTCATAATACTGTCCCGGAAGCCGCACATTCATCTCAATCATACTGCCCGCATCCACCGTCGCCTTGCCGAACGGATCGTAGCTTACGCTCCAGACCTTGGTTCCGCTGTCATCGGTCACAGCCCACGGCGTTCCCAGATGATCGTTGTGCACGTAGTATAGCTGCCCAGGATCGCCGGCAGCGGCATGGGCTAGCGGGATGAGATAGTCCAGAAGGGTCTGGATTCCAGCCCGCGCGGGAACAACGGCTTCGGTTTTGTTCGCCAGCCTGGTTTCGTCGCCTGTATCGAGCGCCGCGCTGCCGGTCGGGTACAGGATCTTCCGCTGCAACAGCAGCACATCCACCACGTCGATGATGCCGTCTCGGTTGATGTCGGCGTGCACGAACTGCTCCGGCGTCGGGGCGCGCATCTTCAGGGCCATCTGGGTCACCAGGAGGAGATCACCAACATTGACCTCGCCGTTCTGGTTGACGTCGCCGTCCCCTGGATAGCTCAGGGCATAGACGGGGTCGGTGCCCTGGGCAATCTCCTCGCCGTCCAGAATACCGTCGCCGTCCGTGTCGGCATCCAGGCTGTCGCTGCCGTGGATCAGCCATTCATCCCGGTTCAGGACGCCGTCGCCGTCGCTGTCGAGGTTGGCGGGCAGGTTCTCGGGCGGCTCCTCAGCATTGGGGGTGCCGTCCTGATCCTCGTCCGGGCGGTAGAGGGCGAGCAGTTCGCCATCGAGGTAGATGTACTCGGTGAGGATGTTGCCATCGGCGTCGGCTTCCATCAGCAGTTCGCCCTGGGTTCCGTAGAGGAACAGTTTTCCACGGCCGGTGACGGCGTCGGTTTTTTGGCTCCTTTGGCCCAGGCCGTTGTAGGCGAAGGTGGCCCGGAGGGTGGTGTCCTCGGTGGCGGTCTTGAGGCGGTTGTGGGTGGTGTAGGCGTAGGTCCACAGGCCCTGGTTGAGGGTGTTGCCGTTGGCGTCCAGCAGAACGTCGGTGGCGCCGATCTTGTTCAGGCGGTTGCTGTTGGAGGTGTAGCTGTAGGCCGTGGCCTGGCCGTCCGCGGTGAGCTGGGCCCGGTTGCCGTTTTTGTCATAGTCGTAGTCCCGGGTGCCGAAGGGGCCGTCAGCGGTGTCGAGGCGGTTCAGGGCATCGTAGGCGAAGCCGGTGTCGGCTCCGGCGACGAGATCGCGTCGGACCAGGAGGTTGCCGTTGGCGTCGTAGCCCTCCGGATAGCCGGTGCTGGTGTAGTCGAGGTCGAGGATCCCGGGCACGGTGCGGCGCAGGCTGCGGTAGGCGGTATCGAGGCTCTGGCTGAAGGTCAGGCCGTTGCCGTAGGTGAAAGCGGTGACGGGGCCGAAGGGGGCGTGGGTGACGCCCTGGGCCAAGGTGCGGGTCAGGCTGCCATGCTGGAAGTCGACCTGGGTGACCTGGCCGGCGGCATCGTAACTGTAGCTCACCCGGGCCCCGCTAGGGTAGGTCAGGGCCTGGAGGCGGCCCGCGGCGTCGTATTCATAGCGGACAGCCTGGTGAAGGGTGATGTCGCCGAAAGCATCGTAGGCATAGTGCACGGCGCCATCGGCGGTGCTCACCCGGCACAGCCGGCCAACACCCTTGGCGCAGCGGTCATAGACATACTCGATGTCGTCGGCCGTGCCAGGGGCGTCGATGCGGGTGAGGCGGTTCAGGGCGTCGTAACTGTAGGTGAAGACCTGCCCCAGGGCGTCGGTCTTCTCGATCAGGTTGCCGGCCTCGTCGTACCGGAAGCTGGTGGTACCAGTGTCGGGGCTGGTCCGCGAAACCAGATTGCCTAGGTCGTCGTAGGCATAGGTAGTGTTGCCGCCGACGGGATCAGTGACCGAGGTCAGGTTGCCGGCGGGATCATAGCCGTAGGTGACAGCGGTATCAGCGGTGGCGGGATCGGTACCGCCCGGGTCCTGGGTGGCGCTGACCAGGCGCTTCAGAGCATCGTAGCTGTAATCGGTGATCACACCCCGGCCGTCGGTCGTCTGGTCGAGGGTGCCATTGGGGGCGAAATCATAGTCCACTGATTCATTGGCCTGGGCGGTGGTGTCGAGGCGGTTATAGGGGTCAAAGGTCTGGGTGATGGCCTTTTTCAGGGTGCCGGCAGTGTCATAGGTCTTCTCTGCCAGGCGGTTGCCCTCCGTGTCGAGGGTGTATTCGATGTAGTTGCCGAGGCCGTCGGTGACCCGGACCAGGCGGCGGGCGTCGTCGTAGCCGAAGTACAGGGTGACCGCCTCGGGGGTGCCATCGCCCTGGGTGATGCTCTCCACTTCGCCAGTGGGGAGATAGGTCCAGCGGGTGGTACGGCTTTCTCCAGTGGCCGTGTCGGTCTCGGTGAGGGATTCCAGGCGGTCGTTGCCATAGTAGTAGCTGTAGGTGAGACGCAGGCCGTTGGGACGGTCCTCGGAGGCGACCTTGCCGGTGGCGGTGTACTTAATGTTGGATCGAATGAGCACCCCGTTGGCGTCCTCGACCTCCTTCAGCCGAGCCCGGCTGCCCACCGGGATCGAGCTGTCATTGGGATAGTAGCGATACCAAGTGATGTCCTCGATATCCGTGCGCGGCCCGTCGACCCGGCAGAGCTGGTGCAGCGGCACGGCATCACATTCGGGGGTGCCATCGCCGCCGTATTGCCAAGTAGTGGTGCGGGAAACCGGATTACCGACCGGGTCGAAGCCCGAAATGGTCTCCGAGGTGCGGTTGCCCCAGTCATCGTGGGTATAGGTAGTGATCTTCTGATTGCCTGGGAAGACCGAGGGTTCGGTGATGGAGGTAATCTTATTGTAGAAGCGGTTGTCGTAGGTGTAGTCGGTACGGTGCTCCTCAGGCGTACCTTTGGCCTCGATCTTATAGCCGTACTGGCCCTTGGCGTCGTAGTTGCCGTATTCCGTGGTGACGCCGTTTTCTGTCTTGCTGAGGAGGTTGTTGTTGGCGGGGTCGTATTGATAGCTGGTGTTGCCGGTGCCGCAGGTGGAGCAGCCAGGACCGGAGATGTTGGTAACTAGGGCGACGCCTAGCTGCTGGGTGATCGCATAGGTAGTAGTCTCATTAGTGCTATTCTTGAGAATCCTTGTATTGCTATCCACGTATGAAATATCAATTCGATTTACATCATTCGCGTGGTAACTTGCTATGACCCCACCTTGCTCATCATATTGATAGGTCGCATAACGAATACCCCGCTCGTCAGTGATGCCAGTAAGTAAATGTGGGAAATTTACATCTTCGTAATGATATTGGCGAATTGTTGTATCTGGATTTTCCACGTACTCGAGACCTTCCGATGGGTTATACCGGTATACCCAGACACGACCAGAATGATCAGTGACGGTCCCAATTTTTGAAGCGTTATAGGTAAAAGTCAGTGACTCTCCGGTATCGGAGGATATGGTTCTAATCTGCCCTTGGGTATCATATGTCAATGTTGTGTTGTTGCCAAAGACATCAGTTATTGAAACGAGCTTTCCATTTGTATCGTATTTTTCTGTTGTTCCATCCGGCAGCTGTAACGTAAAACCAGATACATCTTGATGCAAACTTAAATTACTATCAGCATCACCAATCCATTGGCCGGAATTGTCGATGAATATATCTCCGCGTCCGTTCGGTCGTCGCGCCACTATTGTAGCCCCGCCTATCTCAAGTCTTGAAAAATACGGTGTCGTCCAGCCATAGCCAAGGCCAAAATTCTTGTCCAAAAAACTATTGTAGTAGCGAACAAAAGAAAGTGACCCGTTAGGAGCCGCAAAATCTTTCTCAAACAAATACTTGTTGCCCGTAGCTGGATTGCAGGGATTTCCCGCCAGACTACTATTCCTTCCGCAGCCAAGATTCTTGCTTTTCTCAATATTTGGCGGTGAATAAGTTGGCAGCCCTGGTGAGCAGTATCCGTCTTGATTGTATTCCGTCCCCGCCGGGCAAAGAGTAGGATCGTAATGGCTTCCAGAATAGAACTTCCCATATTGCAGATTTACCCACATTGGCGCCAGCACCGTTCTTGTTTGACCTCCACCACCATACAGATATGTACAGGTGTCGCCAGGATTTATCTCATGATTGCCAGCACAAAAAGTACAGGTAAACTGACCAGGGTCTCCTCGGGGAATTAGATTTATGCATTCTTGGTGCGCTCTATTTGCGTCCCACAGAAGCCCGTCTGAATGGGCGCGCACCAAATCAGGGGTGGAAAGAATTATCAGTCCGGACAGAAAATAAGAAACGAGGCAGATCACCGACAAGGGAAAAGCTATAATGCAAGGGCATACTGGGCGAACCCCGTTTCTCCCCCCCCTAAACATATTCTTTACACTCGTTGAGTTATATTCGGTTTCTTCGTAAATCCGGCAGATCAACAATAACCACCTGCCCCCTATATTTGTATTTCTCATCCATTCCGAGCAGGCCCTCTATTTGCCAATCTTCCATGCCATCTTTTCATCGATGACCCAGTACCCGATCCCGATTGCCCCGCCTGAACAGACAGCAATGATTGCGCTAGTACGGCGGGTCCGCGCACTCCCACGCTTCATCGGTGACGGCGTTTCCCGAGGGACCATTGGTCCAGCCGGCGCAGACCGCTGGCAGCAGCAGCCCGAGAGCCGCGCCCCACCTCAGTCGGCGATCTCCTCGCGCAGGGCCACGAACTCCGCCGGCGCCTCGATGCCGATGCGGTGGCTCCGGTCCTGCCTGTTCAGCAACTGTATCCTTATGGGGCCTTTCTGGAACAGATCCCGCACGGGCGTGTCGGGATCGACCTCGTCAGAGAGGCGAATCAGAATGGACTCCCCCGATTTCCTGGTCAAAACAAGCATTTCTGCTACCCTTCCGTGGTTAATACCCTCCGGTTCTTTTCCGCCGATTATAGCCCGGAGTCAGGTGGCTCCAAAATAACCGTCGGTGCCCGCGTCCTCCCAGGCAACACATTGGCCACCGGCAAACTGTTTATCTACAGGATATCCACAATATGCTGCGTCTATTAATACCCGTACACCCCCATATGTTGACGTATTATCTTGACAGCCTTGGCTATTACTTGTATTTATGACGTCGGATGTCGCGCAGGCGGACTACCCCATTGGTGGGCCTAAACCTGCCACGAACCTTAATAGGGAGTGCTAAAAGATGGCTATGAAAGGCCGCGGCTCTTGCATAATGCCAGTTCGCGGCCTCGTGATCGTGAAGATGAAGGTGAAGCTTCACCGCTCACCACCGCCGCATGACTATGACTGCAAGCAACCTTTTTGAGGCAGATCTTCTATGCCTCTTCTTAAGAACTGTGGTTACCTGTTACGGCTAAGACCAGGACAGAGGAAGCCACACAATGCGCATAGCCAAGCCACTATCTGCCGTCTTACGAGGAAAGGTTCAATATAACAGCGGGCTTCACTAAGGATATCGCTATTGACACCTATCTCCGGGCTGGAAATCCCTGAGACCGCTGAACCCACAGCATCCAGCCACTGAGGTTATTGTCAGGCCCTGACATCCGGACCGGAAGCCGAGGTACGATAGTGGGGGCATGTACAGTGAAATACGTCTTCAGCTACATTATTCCGATTGCCGGAATTGCCTTGGCACTCCTTTTCGCGCCAGACAAATATGTTAGCGAATATTATAAATATATGGTTTTTATAGGATTAGGTGGTGTTGGTTGGTTATGGGCGATTGGTTTTGCGATTTTTCATCAACGAACGATTAAAACCCTTGAAGATAATCATAAAGAAAAACTCGACGGATCGGAGAAAAAAATTAGAAAATTACAAAAAACCAAAACACGTCTAGAAGAAGAACACAAGAAATTGCAGCTCACCATAGATGAGCTTGAGCGGTCTGCAGAAACAGATCAGCAAACCATTAGCCAGCTAGCGGGTGCTTACGATATCCTTAGAGAAATTGTAATAAACACGACGGCGTCCGCACCCATTAGGCCAACACCAGTCGAGCATTCGGAGAACAGAAATGACGATTAGCTTCGAGGATGTCAATTACTGCCCGCTCATCCGAACCAGACCTGCAGAACTGAACGGGCTTTATGAACTTGATGACAACATAAAAGATTACATGCTCCCAGTATTTGTTATAGGGAAATGGCCAAGACTTGAAGATGTGTTTACACCTTACAACAAGGCTATAGAAGCAATTGGAGAACGCCCTCATATTCTCGACCTAACAAGAATACCAAAACACCAGAATGATGAAATAGAAAGACTACTCGACCCAGCGGATAGCTTCGTCAGCTGGAGAAGCTATATAAACAAAATCGCAGATCAGGATAATGGCCTTGGACGGGAGAAGATCATTCCAGTAGTACAATTTGGAGATGACATAAGAAATCCGACACTCCGCCATATCGTTCAGCAAGCGCGAAAGCTAGAAAAGGATGGAAAAATTGCTCTGCATATCGATATCACTTCTATTCCGGAAAAAGAAGCAGCAAAAGATATTTTGCTAGCCTTGGACGATCCTGCAAAACACTGCATCTGCATTCTGGACGCAGGATATTTGTCTCATCAATCATCATTGAATTCGACCATCGACCTGATGGTCGACATGATGAACAGCATCCGCGCAATAGACAAAGGGATAGAGTGTATCTCCATGGGATCGAGCTATCCTAAGAGCGCGGCTGAACATGGGAAACTTGAAGGTGAGATCACCATTCTTGAAAGGAAACTTTATCAGGAATTAGGAGGGCGGTATTACATCATTTATGGAGACCATTCGTCTATTCATCCAAGAGTTTATGATGAGGTGATCAAGGGCTTTGTACCAAGGATCGATTATCCACTTACGGATTCCTGGCTTTATTATAGAAGCCGTTCGCAATCAGGTTCGGCGGGTTACGTCGAATGCGCACAACGCCTTATAAAAGACCATCGCTGGGATGAGAACCTGGATATTTGGGGTACGAGAATGATCAAACAAGTTGCAGCTGGGAATACGGAGAAGATGGGTTCACCAGCTAAATGGATCCAGGTCCGTGTAAATGTTCATCTATACCGCCAAATCATGGCGACAATGGACGAATCTCCGATTCTTCATGAAGACGAGGAACTTATCGATGAAGATTTTGTCGATTTCGAATTCTAGCTTCTGCCCAAGCGACAGGGATTGGCCGCGGCCTGCCCTCTTCATGCCAAGATGGTAATTCCTGAGGCATAGACGGCTTGCTATTGCTGCCAGCGCCGGATTGCTGGGGCTTCTCCCATAACAGAATTGCAATATCTTCCGGATCTGGGTTACCTTGCTTGCCCTCTATCTTGCGAAGAAACCTCCTCCAGCGTTCTCCGTACCGCTGCTTGGCGAACGAAATTGCAAATGCCCTGATCTTGTTCTTATCGAGCTCGGCCTTTGCTATCTCACACAAAACCTCTCGATATTCACGCCCAGAGATACGAACACGGTTCTTTCGCAGAAAGCGCTCTATCTCTTTGCGGGGAATAAAAGTCCACAATTTTTCAGGGTTAGAGACTAGCTTCGTCCTCCCCCTTCGTATCACTCTGATGGAATAGCCGCTTCGCTCATCTAATACCCAAAGGCCAACGCGCTCTGGTAATCTGTCCTTCAATTTCTCATAGTGACTAGTACCACAAACAACTGTTACCTTATCAAAGTGCTGAGCATAGTCTCTGACCTGATCATCGACTCTGGATAAAGAGTCAGCATCTGTCTTGATCTCGAAGGCATGGAGTTTTCCATTGACGGCAACAATATCGACACGCCGCGTCATGCGGCGGATGGTTAATTCATTCAGCACTACATCGCCGAACCCAATTTCCTTCTTCTGTAGAAGGGCCTTGATCAACGCCGCCTTGTAGAAATGTTCAGATCGCATCTCTACGACCCCCGCTATAGTAGGCCCGCATCCCGAAATTAATTAAACCTGACGGCTGCATAACTCCAGCGCACAGAACACCAGGAGCTTTTTTTGATGGATTTTCCGCTGCGCACGGCACCGCTGCTGGACTTCACCTATGGAGAAGTCTAAATGCCCCCGCCTTCCGGGAGAGAAAATTCATGCAGTGACTGGGTAAATTATAGCTCAAGAACGGAACAAGTATCGAACAATAACAAAAACGAGGCCAAAAATTTCAGCCAGCGTCCCACCAACGTAGAGATTCAACGCTTCATCCGAAAAGTCGAACGCCCCAAATCCAACCATAATGAATATAAAATTCATGACTGAGATCTGGCCGACAAGAATCTTATACATTTTCTTGCCGTAGTCTCTCTTGAGCTCAACATCAACGCGAATGCTCTCGTTTTCTAAACGTCGCTTTTCAGAATCAAGCGAGTAAATGGCGCGTCCAGGCTTACCGTTGTGGTCCTCATCTGGAGCTTTCGAAAGCAGATCTCCAATAGAAAATTTGCTATGTCGGTTGCGCTTCGATGACAACGGAACACCTAACCAACACTCAATCAACAATCAAATAGATTCAGCACCTTAAGGCGAACTCGCATCGCATCGGCCGACACACCGAACTTATGCGCCATAACCAAAACAGGCAAATGATTTTTCATGAGTTCTTCCACCTTAGACCGGGGCATCAACAATGCGCCTGCAAATCTATTGGCGAACATTTCCTCCTTATCCATGCCCATTGAGGATAAATGATTTCTCAAATCCGTGTATTCAAATTCACGATCACATCCTGTTTCAAGCCGATAAACATAGTGACCAAGCTCATGTGCACAGGTAAATCGCTTTCTTGTCTTCGGCTCAGATTCATTTAACACGACAACTGGATCGTCCCCATCCTTACGCAGCAACCCGCCAGAAACAGGCGCAGGAAGTTCGGCCTCGATCACTTTCAGATCCATCTGTTTGGCAATCACGACTGGATCCACAGGAAACACATCACGCCAGAATTCGAGACGTACTTCTTCCGCCAATCTCTCAGCATCATCTAGATCTAAATTTTTGACTTCTGCAGCTAGCGCACTCATGGGATTTAAATCCGATCAATAAAGATTTTGTCCTAGTTCACGGCGACTTATCAATCAATTTGTGCGTACTAACGCGCCTCAAAATCGCTTCATCGCCATCCATTTCAAATGAAATCTTGTGGCTATGGTTTGGTGTCACATGAATCGTATAAATAGCTGGGTTCCTGTATCCCTGCAGTTTCTCGAACCGCAACCACCTAGGAGAAGGACCTTGTTTCAAAGCTTCGATTGCTTTGCCAACTTGGCGCTGTAAATCTTCCGGCAATTTTCTGTAGTCTTTCTTGAAGCGATCCTTGAAACGGATTTTCCTTACAGGATGCGGGCGCATCAGAGAACATCATGCGCTCAGACTGGCAACGAGATCTTCCATATTTTCGAAAGCGTCACTTACAGGCGAAAGATCCGCATCATGCTCCATGATGGCCCACCGCAATCTCACTGCCGCATCATGCAGAGCCGCATAGGCCTTGATAGTGCGACTGTAGGCCTCTGTTACGCGTTTTTCGTTACGTCCGTAGAGATCGTCATCCATGAGCGCTGATGATCTCTTTCCTTTCATCATTTCGATGGTATGCTCGATCGCATTCTCTACCTGCTCAATGATAGAAGAGAGTCTATCGTCGGGATCGATAACTTTTGTTGAGGAACACACTTCTAGCAGCTCTGCCGCCCCTTGGACGATGTGATGCACCGCTGTCAGGTAACACGCTAGGTGTGTGAGATTTTCGACTGTTTCATCCACGACCCGCTGCAAGCCACCCTCGTCCTTGAAGTTACCAAGCACATTGCAGGCATTAATGACCGTTGACTCAACATCTTTGCAAGATGCTGCGTACATGGCGTCTCCTCATATTCGTGGCTGCTCATTTGCCCTGATCGGCCAACTAGCGGAAGTCTTGAAGCTGGCGATCTGGTTTTTCCATGCAAAATCCGCGCCTTAAGCAAAAGGTGTGGTAGATCAACCAGATAGGATAGGGGAGTATTGTGAAGTAACTCACATCTGTCAAATATTTTGACAGGAAAAATGCACTCTAATCCAAATAGTTCAGTTAAATCAAAAAATTACAACCTCGTCGCGCCAGTAAAAATTGTTGACACACCGCCTATTCTCCCACTTTAACCAATTTCCACTCCCCACCAACTATGAATGCTCAAACTTCACTGACCTTTGTCCAATCCAAGACCGGCACAGCAGGTCCCAAAAATGACCGTTTATGAGAGGCCTGTGGCGCTACTCCCCTGCCTAGTCCTAAGGCCTCTCAAAAATATCTCTTGAAATAATATCTCAAAATAATCTACCATCTCACGGGATTCGAGATACAACGCGAGGCCTTCGCCATGCTCGTTGGCTACCAGCGCGTCTCCACGGACGACCAGGATCTGTCGCTTCAGCGCGACGCGCTGACCGAGGCTGGTGTCGAGCCCAGCCATATCTACGAGGACCGCCTCTCCGGCGCCAAGGCCGACCGCCCAGGCCTGACCGCCTGCATGAAGGCGCTCCGACCTGGCGACGTCCTGGTGGTCTGGCGCCTGGACCGCCTTGGCCGTTCCCTCCGGGACCTGATCCGGATCGCAGACGAGCTGGAGGAGCGGAGTGTCGGCCTGCGCAGCCTCCAGGAGCAGATCGACACCACAACGGCCACTGGCCGCCTCTTCTTCCACCTCATGGGTGCTCTGGCAGAGTTCGAGCGAAACCTGATCCGGGAGCGCACGAAGGCCGGCCTCGAGGCAGCACGGAAACGCGGCCGCAAGCCTGGTCGGAAACGAAAGCTCTCACCCAAGCAGATCCAGGTCGGCAAAACCTTGCTGAAGGACGACAGCCTCACCGTACAGGAAATTGCCGAACAACTTGGCGTGTCCCCCGCCACTTTCTACCGGTACTTTCCCGGAGGACGCTCTCTCCCTCGAGACACCAAGAAGTAAGAGGAGCCGCAGATTGACTTCCAGTTCGAACCTCTTACTATCGTTCCCGCCCCGCTTCTTGCCATACCTTTCGAATCGGGGAGAGCAGGTATTCGGCCACCGTGCGTTCTCCGAGACGTATTTCGGCCACGACGTGCATGCCCGCCGTCAAGGGATAGTTGTGTCCTTTATGCTCCAACACGTTCTTTTCCAAGGCTACCAACGCTTTATAGCGTAACGGAGCACCGGGCATCACGGGAAAACCCGCCTCTCGGACTTCTTCCGCCGTCAACGCATCCGCACTGACATAAGCTACCTGGCCCCGCCCCATACCGTATTTCTGGAAACGATAGGGTGCGAACTTGAGGGCCACCTCCTGCCCCACATGGACGAACCCGACATCTTCATTCGACACCCAGACCTCCGCTTTCAGTTTCTTCGTATCCGGCACGAGAGTCGCCAGTACGGTACCGGGCTGCACCACGGTACCCGCCGTATGCGTCGCCAACTCTTTGACGACACCCTCTCGGGGTGCCCTGAGTTCAAGGAGATCACGGCGGTGCTTCTGTTTTTCCAGCTCCTGGACGAGCCGGTCCAACTGCGCCCTCACCTCCTGCCGTTCGGCATGCAGACGGCGCCGGTAATCGGCCTCGATCTGCGCGAGCTTCTTGTGCGCCTCCTCGATGGCGGCCTGGGCCGAGGCGATCACATGAACCTGCGTAGCCAGCTCTTGTTCCTTTTCTATCCTTTCCCGCCGTTTCGTGATCAATTCCAGTTTTCCGGAATATCCCTTCTCGCCGAGCTGCTCGAGCGCAGCCTCCTCTTCCCGGTAGAATGGCAGCACGGATTCCAGTCGGGTCTTCTGCTGACGGGCCGCGGCCAATTCCTGTTCGGCCCTTCGGAGCCGACTACGTTCCTCTGCGAGGGCCGCAGCCAAGGCTTCCCGATTGGCCCGGAACTGCTCCGTCAGCTCCCGCGCAAGTGCCGGAAACCCGCCGTCCTCCGGCTCAAAAGACCGCCCATCAAGTTCCGCCTCGATGCGGGCCAACGTCAGGCGCAGGCGGGCCTGTTCCAACGCCATGGCGGCGATATCCGCTTCCGCCATGACCGTATCCATGCGCATGAGAACCTGCCCGGCCCGAACCCGCTCACCCTCATGCACAAGGATCTCCTTTACGACGCCGGCCTCAGCAGGCTGCACAATCTTGAGATACCCCTCGGGCACGAGCCTGCCCTCGGCAACGGCGACGACATCGAGGCGGCCGAGCAACGCCCATGCGATCAGGAACACGAGCAGGGAAAACAATGCCCAGAGCACCCGCCGCCCCACAGGATTAGGCGCACTCTCCTGGATCCGGACCAGCGGCGGATGAAACCGCCGCCAGTCCACTGAAGGGACGGGGTGAAACGTGCTTTCCTTCACTTCAGACCGGCAACCTGAAGGGCAGGCTGGCCTTCGTGCAGCCCCCTGAACGTTTCGAGCCTGACGCCTGCGGCTGCAATGCCCACGCCATCTACCGCTGGCACGCCGGCCCGCGCCTTCTGGCTCAGCAACATGCCGGCCAAGGCCCCCGTATCCGCCCCGTGGACCGGATCTTCCCAGGCCGGCGTGCCGTCTCCGGAATTTTCGAGGGAAGCCAACGCCCTGGCGATTCTTGCCCAGTGGTGCCTGGCCTCCAGACCATGGGGCGTCGCCGTTGCGACCGGGTCCCCCTGCACGCCTGTCGTCCGGCAGACTGCCCGGAGGTCAGCCGGTGGCCAGAAACGCACCCCAGAGTCGGTCTGCGCCCCGAACCCTCTCAGAAAATCCTCAAGCGGATCCGCTTCGCCGCTGGCATCCGTCTGGGCGTGGGGGACAGCCGGAGCTGCCATCCGCGACATTCCCTGGGGCAGCGCAGCCAGATCGGCCTCCGACGGCAGGACAGTCTCCGTACCGAAACGGATATGGAAAATACCGCTCGCCTGGGAAGCTGGTCCTTGCCCGTCGCTTGCCACCACCCGGACGTGCAGCGGATGGTGTGCCCCGCCGGGCGCCGTGCCGCTGAAGGTGAGCGAATTCGCGTCGAAAGACAGCCACTCCGGCAATGGGCTGCCATCGGCAAGCTCCGCCGTATAAATCAGTCGATCGTTGCGGTCAGGATCGACGAAACTATCAGCGGGCAACTGCCAACTGAACGTGCTTCCCCGGGCAAGCTGCACGGATGGAAGGTGACTGGCCAACCGTGGGATATCATTGGTCCCTTGTATCGTCACCCGGAGTTCGCCGGTGGTCTGTTCGTTGCCGTTGTCCGCCGTGTAGACGAAGGTATCGACAGCGGTTTCCCCCGCCCCCAGCGACTGTACCTTGGCGGAATGATTGTCGAGCAAATAGCCATAAAGCCCGTTGGGCAGCAACCCCAGCACTCCGTATTCGCCGCGCCGCGCTCCTGGATCCGCAACCTCAAGCGGCAGTCCGTCGGGATCGCTGTCATTGGCCAGCACATTGCCCCAGGCAAAGATCTTGCGGTCTTCGATCACGTCCGCATCGTCCGGCACAGTGATCGGACCGCTCTCGACTTCCAAGGTAAAGGTCTGGCTCACTGAGGCACCCGCCTGGTCGGTGGCTGTGATCCGGATCTCGAAGTCGCCGGCCGCCACTGGCGTTCCACTGAGCGCACCGGTAGCTGGATCGAACACCAGCCAGTCGGGCAGGGCGTTGCCGTCGGCCAGTTCTGCCGAATAGGTGAGCACGTCGCCAACGTCCACGTCGTAGAAGGCACCGTCCGGCACCTGCCAACTGAAGCTGTGGCCGACCCTCGCCTCCTGGTCCTCCAGGGCAAGGCCGATTTGGGGGGCGTCGTTGACGTTGACTACCGTCAGGGTGAAATCCTGCCATGCCTGCGCGCCTTCCAGGTCGGTGACCTTCACGCGCAGTGACGTGTCGCCCACATTGTCGTTGGTGGGGAGGCCGCTGAAGCTGCGCGTAACCCCATCGAAAGACAGCCACTCGGGCAACGGGCTGCCGTCGGACAGCTCGGCCGACCACGTCAACACGTCTCCCACGTCTACATCGACGAAGGCCTCCTCCGGCAAGGTAAAGGTAAATGGCATGTCCTCCGTGGCTGTCTGATCGCCGACAGGTTGCATGACCTCCGGCGCGTCATTGGTATTCAGGACCTCGATGCGGAACCCATAGAATGCGGAAGCCCCCCGGGTATCCATGCCCTGGATGACGATATCGATACTACCTACGTCCTCGTTGAGGGGCGTACCGGAAAATGTGCCGGTGGCCGCGTCATACTGGAGCCAGGCCGGCCAGGCATTGCCAACGCCCGCGACGCCCACGCGCATCATCACCCCATCCCCGTCGGCATCCGTGAACAGGTCCGCCGGCAGGGTCAGATTGAACGGCGAGTCCTCCAGTATCATCTGGTCCGCCACGCCCCCGGCAGCCGCTTCCGGCGCGCGATTGAGGAACTCCTCCAGGCCCATGCGGAGGTTGCCCTCGAACTCGAAGGTGTCGATCACCTTCGAAAGCGCCTGTCCGCGCACTCGCACCTCGTCGCCGCCCGTGCCGTAGCGGACCAGCAGGTCGTCCCCCTCCCAGCTCAGGACGACGTCCGCCGGCGTGATGCCGGGACCGAAGGTGAGCAGGTTGCCGACACCGTTCGATGCATCATCCTCGATCACGTCCACCCCGTCGCCCAGGTTCACGACATAGGCGTCCCGGCCTTCCCCGCCACGCAGGACGTCATTGCCGGTACCGCCGGTGAGCACGTCTTCGCCGGCACCGCCCTCCAGCAGGTCATCCGCCCCATAGCCGTACAGACGATCACCCACATCGGTCCCGTTGAGCGCATTGGCACCATTGTCGCCCTCGACGATGAAGGTCCAGGAAACGAGCGTCGCGTAGTCCACCACCGTCCCGTCGGCGAACTCGATGGTTTCCACAGCATGGGGGCCCCGCACATTGGCCGGGTCGAATCCGGTCAGCCGCACCACGTCACCTGGTTCCCCGTAGGGAATCAGCAGCAGGTATCCCCCTTGGCCATCCGGAGCGAACCTCAGGTTGTTGCGTAGCGCTGCCGGATCGACACCTGGGCCGAAACGCAGGACATTGCCGCCTTCGGGCTGTGCCTGATCATCGATGGTCACCTCGCCATCGCCGGGATTCACCACGAAGGTGTCGTTGCCGGTGCCCCCCGCCAAGCGGTCTCCGCCCGGCGTGGCATCGATCAGATCCTCACCCGCGCCTCCTTCGACCAGGTCGCCGAACAGGGTGCCGCCGAGCGCGTCGTTCCCATCGGTGCCGATGATGTGGAAACCGCGCGCGAGCAGGTCCTGATAGCCGATCTCGACACCGTCGGGACCGAAACGGAAGCGCTCCACCGCCCGGGGACCGAGCGGATTCAAGGGATCGAAGCCCGACAGCCGGATCCGGTTGCCCGTGCGCTCGATGTCGATGACCAGGAAGCCCTCTGCATCGAAAGACAGGCGCAAATCGTCGAGCGTGGTACCGGCCGGCAGCACCAGAACGTTCGGCGCGCCGCCCTCCTCGGCGTCCACGATGGTGTCGGTGCCCTCGGCCGAGGCGGTCACATAGATGTCACCGCCCGGGCCGCCAGCAATCAGGTCGTCACCAGCACGCCCCTCGATCCAGTCGGCAAACGCCGTACCTTCCAGCGCGTCGTCGTCTGGCGTACCGATGATGCGAATGCCTTGGGCGGCCAGATCCTCATAAGCAAGCTCGACACCCTCCGCCGGTACGGCGACGCTCGCGACCGGCGCCTGCATACCGGCCCCCCTGGGATCGAACCCCGCGAAACGTACCCGGTCACCCCCTTCCCCGAGCTGAAGTATCAAGTCGCGCCCGTCGAAGGCCAGGAACAGATCGGCTGCATTCACGTCGCCGGTCAATTCGATCCGGTTGACGTCTTCGGGTCGCCAATCCTCCAGAATCACTGTCTCGGTCACGCGGGTGCGGCCCCACGCTTGGTAGATTCGATAGGTATCCGAACCGGTTCCGCCAGCCAGCCGGTCAGATCCCCCAGCACCGTCAAGCTCGTCGTCGCCGTCGCCACCGATGAGCGTATCCGCGAAGGGCGTACCGACCAGCGGATCGCCGTCCTCACCCACGGTTTCGGTGATACCGGCAGGTTCGATAAACCCAACCGAGATCTCGGTGCCGTCCGCAAAGCGGAAGATGTCCACCGAGCGCGTTCGGGTCGCCCGCGTAGCGTCGTAGCCGCGCAAAATCACCCGGTCGCCCGGACGGCCGGCGAACTCGATGGTCAGGTCGCCATTCGATTCCTGATAGCGCAGATCCTCCGGACGGATGCCAGAGCCGAAGACCAGCACGTTGGGCGCATCATCCACCGCACCCCCCTGCGGGAGTTCGCCACCGGGCAACTCT
>JALWTY010000201.1 GCA_026993265.1 Desulfobacterales bacterium | reverse complement strand
TTTCCTCTCAATTAGGCACCCGGTCGTAGATGTCTTCGAAGCGGACGATGTCATCCTCGCCGAGGTAGCTGCCGGACTGGACTTCGATGATCTCCAGCGGGATGGTGCCGGGGTTTTCCAGGCGGTGTTTGACGCCGATGGGGATGTAGGTAGATTCGTTCTCGGAGAGCAGGAAGACTTCGTCGCCCTTGGTGACGCGGGCGGTGCCGGAGACGACGATCCAGTGCTCGGCGCGGTGGTGGTGAAGCTGCAGTGAGAGCGAGGCGCCCGGCTTCACGGTCAGGCGCTTGACCTGGTAGCGTTCGCCCAGGTCGATGCCCTCATAGTCGCCCCAGGGCCGATAGACGCGGCTGTGAAAGCGATGTTCCTCGCGTCCTGCCTCCTTGAGCTGGCTGACGATGGCCTTGACCTCCTGGTCGCGTTCCTTGGGTGCAACCAGGATGGCGTCGGAGGTTTCCACGATGACCATGTCTTCAACACCCACCGCGGCCACGCAGCGGTCCTGGGCGAGGATCAGCGATCCCTTCACGTCGTGGGTCAGAACATCGCCCTGGGTCACGTTGCCCGTGTCGTCCTTCGACGAGACGTCCCAGATGGCGGACCAGGCGCCTACGTCCGACCAGTCGGTGGACATGGGCACCACGGCGGCGCGGCTCGTCTTTTCCATGACGGCATAGTCGATGGAGTCGCTGGGACTGGCGAGAAATGCCTCCTTGCCGATCCGGCAAAAATCGATGTCCTTGCGGCCACCCGCGATGGCATCCTGGCAGGCCTCGAGGATGCCGGACGCATATTCGCCGATCTCCTCGATCCAGCGGTCGGGGCGCATGACGAAGATGCCGCTGTTCCACAGGAACTCTCCGGAGGCCAGGTACTCCTGGGCCTTTTCAAGATCCGGCTTTTCCACGAAACGTGAGACTTCGAAACCGCCCGTGCCTTCGATGGAACCGCCCTTGCGAATATAGCCATACCCTGTCTCGGGACGGTCGGGCACCACGCCGAAGGTCACCAGGTAGCCCTGCTCCGCCAGCCGCACGCCCTCGGCCGCCACTTTCTGGAAGGCCTCGCGGTCCGGAATCACGTGATCCGCGGGCATCACGACCATGACGGCGTCCGGCGCCTTTTCGGCCAAGTAGAGGGCGGCGACAGTCAACGCCGGCGCGGTATTGCGTCCCTCGGGCTCCAGGATGATGCCCGTGGGCTCGCCGCCTACTTCGCTGACCTGCTCGGCGACCAGGAAGCGGTGTTCCTCGTTGCAGACGAACAGGGGGGGCGCAGCACCGTCCATGCCCTCCAGGCGCAGTGCCGATTCCTGCAGCAGCGTCCTGTCACCCACCAGGGGAAGCAGCGGCTTGGGGAAGAATTCGCGCGACAACGGCCACAGGCGGCTTCCCGCCCCGCCGGTGAGGATGACCGGGTAGATCTTCATTTGGTGCCCTTAAGTCCTTGTTTCGAATAGCCCTATAACTGCCCTGGGCGGTCAGGAAATCCGGCCGCAATTATACGGGATGCGAAGCAATATGACAGGGTTTTTTCGCCGTGCTCCCCCGGAACAGCCGGGGCACGTCGCGGCTCTGATTGACGCTGCCAAGCCCTTCATCGGCAATGATGTGGCTGCCCATGTCGAGCAGGGCCTCGATGGCGAGCTGCAGAAAGCGCTCGGCACTGCCGTAGTGCTCCGGATCGGCCAGGAATTCGCGCTCGTCATAGGCGCGCATCTGCTCCAGAAAGTCCAGGTACTCGTCCAGCCTTTCCAGCCGCCGACGTATGACTTCAGCCCTGACCACCACCGAGCCTCCGTTTGAGCGCCTCCCGCTGGATGCGCAGATAGGGTTCGAAATCGAAATATTCCCGGACCACCCGGGAATAATAGCTGCCCCGGTCGAAATCCGGTCTGGCGTATATCAGGCAGTTGGGCCGGACGGCCTCGAAACGCAGGGCGGGGTCGGCCCCGTCCAGCAGCACCAGATCCACGCGATCGAAACCGGCGCGGGTGATGTCCGCCAGCAGGTCGATACGCCGGGCCTCCAAGGAGGCTCGCGGCCCCACCACGGCCAGATCGAGGTCACTCTCCGGGCCGGCGCGGCCTTCCGCATGCGAACCGAACAGGAAGACCGCGTCGATTTCCGGGTAGGCGGCAAAGACGGGGCGCAGCCGCCGACTGATGTCGTCAATATCGCTCAAATGGATGACCTGTCCCTGGGATATATCCAGACCACTTCATCGACGAGCATCCGGGCAAAACGCCCGCCTTCGCCGAGTTTCTCCTTCCATTCCTCTTCCGTATAGACCAGCAGTTCGGCCGGCACCGGCAAACCGGTCAGATCCCAGTCGCGGGGGCGTTCGCCGAAAGGCCTGCGGGCCTCCGCGACGATAGCCACCAGATCCAGGTCGCTGCCCACGCCCCAGTCCCCACGGGCATAGGATCCGAAGTACCCCACCCGCTTCAATTCGGGATGCCTTTCAGCCTGGCGCCTGGCCCAGTCTCTGGCCGCTGCCTCCACCTGCCGGCGGTCAGGCCATTTGAAGACGCGCGAATTCAAGGATCTCACTGGCATGGCGTATCGCCTCGCTGCTCTGGATCGCACCATAATGTTCGAACGGCGGACCTTCCGGATGGCTGTCCGGATAGCGTGTTCCGATATAGAAATTGTCGAGCACCCGGGCCCTGTCCACCAGCTCTTCCGGCGCTCCCTCTGGCAACTCCTTCAACAGGGTAGCGACCATGTGGCCCCAGGCTTCCTGGCCTTTCGACAGATGAACGGCCTTGACGGCCTTTTCGGCTGCCTGCTGGGCGGCAAAGCACGCCTATTCGTGGCGCCCTTCGGCGGCCGAGGCGCGCGCCTGCTCCAGGTCCCGTTCCGCCTGCAGAAACCAGTCCCTTGCCCTACCCGGCATGACGCCCCCTTGCCACGAGCCATGCTTTCAGTCCAGGTAACGTACGTGATAGGTCCATGATAGCACGAAAAAAAGCCGCCCCTGGGGGCGGCACAAGGTCGGTACTCCTCCACCTGAAAGGGTCAGTCGCTGCTGGGCAGCATCTCGCTCACGGTCAGGCGATCGCGGTTGGCCTCGACGGTGGCCTCGCCGATGCCCTTGACCTCGACCAGCTCGTCCACGCTGCGGAAGGGGCCGTTCTGCTTGCGATAGGCGACGATGGCCTCTGCCTTGCTGGGACCGACCCCCTGCAGCGCCTCGGCCAGCTCTTCGGCGCTCGCGGTGTTGATATCCACACCGCTACCGAGGGCCATGCCCGACCAGAGTCCTGCGAGAAGGGATAGAGAGAGAAGGATGGAACGCATGATGACCTCCTTGTTGACTTCATAGACAGCTTCCGTGGGCCTCCTGCCCACCGCCCCTAGATTAGCAGGATGAGGACGGTCGTCAACAAGAGGGCCCGGACGAATCCTGCCCCCACCGTCCCGCGCAGGCTGTGAACCCCGTCACATTCTTGCAGTAGGGCGGGCACTGCCCGCCGTGGCGTACTTTGACGGTGCCACGGTGCGCGGTGCGCACCCTACGGACTCGCAGTCGTAGGGCGGGCACCGCCCACCGCAGCACGGTTTGGCGGTGCTTCACATTTCTCCGTACGGATACAACGTGTCCCCTTGTAGGTTGGGGTGAGCGCAGCGAACCCCAACAGATCTTCGTGAAATGTACCACCGATATTTCGTTGGGGTTCGCTGCGCTCACCCCAACCTACCCTCCGTGTTTTCTCCACCCACGTTCGGGGTTTCAAGGCAAGGGCTACCCGCATCGAACTCAGTCGTAGAGTTCTTCACGCGTCCACCCCCGCCGGGCGGCGGCCAGTGATGTCCGGATGGAGGCAAGGGCGGCGGCGGGGTCGGG
>JALWTY010000200.1 GCA_026993265.1 Desulfobacterales bacterium | reverse complement strand
GTCTTAAAATAGCATGGAAACAGGCGGGCGGCAAACCCAATAACAGTCCGTTGAAAAACGGACTGTTATGCGGCGCATGGACGCGCCGCCGAAATCAACGCGCGAAAAAGCGCGGTAATTTCGAGAGGTTGGGCGAAACTTGTTTTGCCCAACCGGGGTTGAAAAAGCCATGGAGGGCTTTTTCAACGGTCTGATAACGCTGGCCCGGATCATTTGCCGTTGACCTCGAGTATGCCTTTTTTTATCCATTTCATCGGATCGAGCGGCTCGGTGCCGTGGCGGATCTCGAAGTGCAGGCCCTCGCCGAATATGCCTTCCTGTTCACTCATGGTGCCGATCGTTTCGCCCGCCTCGACCGTATCCCCTTCCTTTTTCAGGATCTCCGCGAGCCGCGATACCAGGGAATAGTACTGCTGACCGTGATCGATGATTATGATCCGGCCGTAGCCCCGCAGGGTGCCGGCGTATACCACCCGGCCCGCGGCCACCGCCCTGACCGCGGCGCCGTCGTCGGTCCTTATGTCGATACCGCTTGCAAAGGTGGTGAGCCCGAAACGGTCCTTGCGGTTTTTCCCGAACAGGGTGGTGACGGTGCCCTCCACCGGCGGCGCCAGCCTGCCCTTGAGGGAAGCGAATCCCCGGACGGGCCGTTTTTTCTTCTCGGTGTCGCGGCGGCCGGCCTGACGTGTGGCTCCGCCCTGGTACTGCGATTTGAGTTTCCTGATCCTCTCCCGCAACCTTCTTGCCGCCTTTTCCATCTCGGCGAGCGCCCGCTGGTACAGGCGTTTTTCCGTGTGGATGCGGTCGAGCAGCTCCATGCGGGCGGCCTTGGTGCGGGCCAGGGCCGCCTCCTGGGCCTTGATCCCGGCGATAACCTGGATCAGCCGGTCTTTTTCGACCTGAAGCTCGTCACGTATCCTGGTCAGTTTCCTGATCTTTTCGCGGTAGCCGTTGATGAGTTTCTGATCGTGCTCCACCATCGCCTGATAGTATTCCTCGGCCGCGAGAAGGTCGGGCAGGGATGATGTGGAGAAGATCACGTTCATGAAGCCGCTTTTGCCCATGCGGTAGAAGGCGAGAAGGCGGCGTTTGACCTTTTCCGCCGCAGCCTCCTTGGCGGTCATCACCTCCTGGAGCTCGGCAATCTTTTCGGCGATGAGCTTTTCCTGGGCCACCAGTTTCGCCTTGAGATCCGCGAGTTTTTTTCTTTGGACCGCGAGTTTTTCGTCAATACCCTCGAGATCTTCGAGCAGGGCCTCTTCTTCGGCGCGGGTTACCCGGATTTTGTCACGGTGTTCCTCCATGCCGAGTCTGAGCCGTTCGAATTTGTCCTGCTCCATCGCCATCATTTTTTTCAGCTCCGCCCCGGCCTGCCCCTCTTCCGCGGCGGCTGCGGCGCAGAATAGCGACAGGGGGAGCAGGATCAGCGGCACGGCCAGCAGCCGTTTTTTCCAGGCGATGGCGCTCATGCGGGCAGGAGTCCTTTATATGCGCATGTACTTGCGGATGGCGATCAGGCTGCCGCCGGTACACATGGCGATGGATACCAGAATGATCGCGCAGGCGGTGAGGGGGGAGAAGAAGGTCAGGTCGAAAAGCCTGAGAAAACCGGGACCGGATAGGCGGCCGGCCGCCCAGGTATACAGGGCGTAGAGCAGGGCCATCCCCAGGGTGGAGCCGATGATTCCCTGCATGAGCCCTTCGATGAGAAGCGGCGTCTGGACATAGGAGCTGCTCGCGCCGAGCAGGCGGAGGATCTCGAGTTCCGCGTCCTTGGCCACCACGGTCAGCCTGATGGTGTAGGAAACCATGAAGCCGGTGGCCATGACCAGCAGGACACCGCTCATTATCACCGTCATTCTCACCAGCTCGGTGAAGTGGCCGAAACGCTCCACCCAGTTCTGGCCGTACTGGACCTTGAGGGCCCCGGGAAGGGTGGCGAGGTAGTCGGAGAACTCCTTGAGCTGGGAGAGGTGCTCGAGGTCGCGCAGGGGGGAAACCTCGATGGATGGCGGCATGATCTCGGGGCCGAGGTCGTCGAGGACGTCGCTGTTTTTGCCGAGCTGTTTCCTGAACCGTTCGAACGCCTCTTTCCGCGAGACGAATACGATGTTTTCGACCTCGCTGAAGTCCATGATCTTTTTCCTTATCTGCGGCTGCATCTCCGGGACGACTTCATGGTCAAGGTAGACCACGAGGCGCAGCTCGTCGCTGAAACGGTCGCCAGCCGCGAGGATGTTCACGTATATGAGCAGGAAGAATGAGAATATCAACACCGACAGACTGACGGTGAACAGGGTCATGATCTGGGTTCCCCAGCTCTGCCCCAGGTTTCTCCAGGTCTGCTTGATATGGTATTTCAGCCGTGACATTTTTCGTCTGCTCCGTACTCAGGCCGTGAACATGCCGTGCTCAAGCCGCACCACCCGGTGGCTCGTGCCTTCGTAGATGGACGAGTCGTGGGTGGCGATGATTATGGTGCTGCCGCCTTCGTTGAGTTCGGTGAACAGCTTCATGACCAGGGTGGATATCTCACTGTCAAGGTTGCCGGTGGGCTCGTCGGCCAGGATCAGGGCCGGCCGGTTGACCGCGGCCCTGGCAATGGCCACCCGCTGCTGCTCACCGCGGGACAGCTTGCCCGCGGGCAGGTTTTTCTTGTGATCCATGCGCAGGGCCTCGAGCACCTCGTTCACCCGCTCCTTTATTTCGCGGCCGGGACGGTAGAGCACCTCCATGGGCATGGCCACGTTCTGGAACACGGTGTGGCGGGGGAGGATCTTGAAATCCTGGTAGGCCATGCCGATCTGCTGACGCAGCTCCTGGATCTCGCCCTTTTTCAGCTTTGCGGTGTCGCGGCCTGCGACTTCGATTAGCCCCTTGTTGGGCCGTTCCATGCAGCTTATCAGCTTCAGAAGGGTGGACTTGCCCGCGCCGCTCATGCCGGTGAGGAAGATCATCTCTCCCCGGTCAACGGAAAGGGACACGTCCTGAAGGGCGACGATGTCGGGAGAGTAGACCTTGGTGACCTTGACCACGTCTACGAACGGCCGGTTTTCTCTGTTTTGTTCGCTCATGAAATGCAGCCTGACCTTATTGTCGAAATCCGTGTCCGGGGCGCCCGGCCGCACGTCCGCCGCGGGTCGGAACGGGCGACCGCCGTGAACCGCGGGCATCGGGCCGCGGCTTTGCGCCTGTCTTGCCGGCTTGGCCGCGGAAACAGCGCTGCCCCGGCGGAAGCGCGCCGTTTACGGTCCGGCCAACTATACCACATTTCAGGGAATAGACAATTCATCCTGGAATATGCTTCATCTTCGTTGTCACAACTTCATACAGATGATAGAATCGGCTCGTATAACATCTTCATTGATTGTAAAGTTCATGTCAGAGAGCCTTTCATAATGCTTCTTGTCTGTCCGCACTGCGGTAAACAACACGAGATTGACGAGAAAAGGATTCCGGCCGATGTTACCATGGCCAGATGCGGTTCCTGCGGCAAACTCTTCAAGCTGAAGGCGCCCGGGGTGGTGGAAGAGCTGCCCGCCTTCGCCGGTGACCGCAAGAAGACGCCGCAGACCAGGAAGATAGGGGTTCTTCTTGGCAGGGACGGTTCGGGCAAGGCTACCACGGCGGTCAGCCTCGCGGCCGGTCTCGCCCTGGCCGGTTTCAAGACCTTGCTGGTTGAGGCCGATATGCGCGGCCGGGTCGCCGCCATGCTCGGGGTGGAGCCCAGGGCGGGGCTCGTCGAGCTGGTCACCGGAGAGGCGGATGTGAACGAGGCCCTGCTCAAGGCGCGGGACAAGCTGTGGCTGCTGGCCGGGGGCAAGGCCCTGGCCGGGCTGAAGAGGATAATAGACCAGCAGGAAGAGGGCGGCGAGAGCATCCTGGCGGTTTCCCTCTCAAGCATGGACCGGCAGTACGACTACGTGATCGTGCTTTCCGCCTCGGGCTGGGACGCGGTGGCGGTCAACGCCCTTTTCTACGTCGGCGAGATCATGGTTCCGGTGTCGCTCGAATCCACGACCGCCGGAGGCCTTGGCTCCTTCTTCGCCATGATGGACTCTATCGGCAAGCACCGCCGCAAGGTTGACGCAGTGCATGTGCTGCCCACCTTCAGGGATGACAGGATATCAGGGGCCGCCGAGGTTCTGGCCGGCATCACCGACAGGTATGGAGGGGCCGTATGCGCCGCTATACGTTCCGATGTAAGGCTGGCCGAGGCGCCGAGATACGGACAGACCATATACGAGTACGCCCCGGGAGCGCCGGGGGCGCAGGACTACCGCAATCTCGTCCGCCGCATTGCCGGTGATGACAACCTGTTCAGGATATGACCGGAGTTTTTTTCAGGGGGCTGACAACCATCCGCTCAGGGCGGCCACTATCTTTTCCGCCTGGTCCCGGCTCGAGATGTTGAATTTTGACTGCTGTACGTAGGATCCCTTGATCTTTCTGTACCTGCGGATGGTGAAACGGTCCGGGCCATAGTCATCCTTGGCCCTTTCCCATTGCCGGTAACGGAAGATGATGGTTGTCCAGGCCCCTTTGGAAAGCACGGCCCGGTCTATCTCCTTGACCAGAAGCACACCGTCTTCCTCGTACTCTATGCCGATCTCGTCTATGGTTTCTGCCATTGTTCCACTCCGTTTCCTTCCGGCAGCGCCGCAGCGCTCCGGTTTTTCTTCGGCTCAGCCGTTCATCTCGTCACTGCGATAATGCTCGCGCAGGCGCTCGAGGCGGTTCATGGTGGCGCGGGGCAGGTCCAGGCGGTACCTGGGCGCATATTCGGCCACCACCCTGTTGGTGTTGAACCGCGGGCCGTTCAGGGCGATGTTCATCACCGCCATTTCGAGAAACTCCCCCCTCCTTTCCGGATCGTGGAAAGCGGCCACGACCTCGGGAAACACCTGGTAGAAGGACTCCGAGTCCTGTCTGTAAAGCAGGGCCTTTCTCTCCTCGCTCAGCTTTTCCAGGTCAACCGGATCTTCCTGGCCGAACTTCCATCCGGTGCGGCCGTCATGATACCCCTCCGCCCACCAGCCGTCGAGGATGCTCAGGTTGGGAACCCCGTTGAGCGCGGCTTTCATGCCGCTGGTGCCGCTGGCCTCGAGCGGCCTTTTCGGGCTGTTCAGCCACACATGTGATCCGGCGACCATGAGTTTGGCTATATACATGTCATAGCCGGGCACAAAAACCAGCCGGGCCAGCCCGTTGCTTCTGCGGTACAGCTCCTCCTGACAGTCGAGGACGGTCTTTATCAGCTTTTTCCCGGCCTCGTCCTGGGGATGGGCCTTGCCCGCGAAGATGAAGTTCACCGGCCGGCCGTGGGCGATGATCGGGGCCGCCAGGGCGTCGAGATCCTCGAAGATGAGATCCGCCCGCTTGTAGGTGGAAAACCTGCGGGCGAACCCGATGGTTAAGGTGCCGGGCTCGAGCGGCTCGCCGTTGCCGTCCAGCATGGACAGGTAGTTGGGCGGGATGATCCAGGTTCTTTCCATCTGGGCGCGGTGTTCGCGCAGCATGTTGTTGACAAATTTTATCAGCTTGCGGTTGTCGGCGCTCCAGGCCTCCTTGAGGTAGGTGAGGAAGCGCTGGTTGCCGACGAGCGCTTCCGCTCTGGCGAACACGCCGGGATCGCGCCGCCAGCCGGAGAATTCGTCGAAGGAATCAAACAGTTCCGCCCGTTTTTCGCTTATCCAGGTGAGGTGGTGGACGCCGTTGGTTATGGCGGTGATCTTGTCGGCGTAGTCAGGAAACTGCCTGCGGGTCACGTCGCGGTGCAGGCGGCTTACGCTGTTGGTGAAGCGGTTGACCTTCATGGCCAGTCTGGTCATGTTGAAGGCCCTGCCGTCGGCCTCACGCGCGCCCATGACCTCGATGATGCGCTGGCAGAAGGAGTGCCCCACCGCCCGGTAGGTGGTGTCGTCAAAGACGTCGTGCCCGGCCTTGACCGGGGTGTGAATGGTGTAGACGATCCTGTCAGCAACCTTGTCAGCGGCCGTGATGATGTCTTCGTCGCCCGCCAGTTCAGCGTACCGGTCGCCGAATTTTTCCCTGAGCAGCTCCACTATCTGGAGCAGCACCACCACGACCCCGTGCTGTTCGTTCAGATGGATGGTGGACGGGGTCAGCCCCAGGGCGCGGCAGGCCGGAATTATGCCGCCGCCGAGCATGCGTCTCTGCGTTATCCTGACCTTCTGGGAGGTGCTGTCGTACAGGTTGCGCGCCGCCTCCCTGATCCACCCCGGGGAGGCGGCGATGTCGAAGTCGAGGAGGAATTCCGGCACGAAGTAGTCCAGCCTCGAGTTGACCTCCATCTTCATCCATATCCTTGCCGCCGCCGGCACCTCCCGGTCGTTTTCGTCGTAGAACGGGACGGTTATGGTCAGCGGCCGCGACGGGTCGTCCGGGGATCGCAGCAGATACAGCCCCGGGGCCTTCTCAGGAGCCCACTGTTCGGGCCAGCTTATCTGGCCGAGCTGGGAATCGACCACTTGGGAAAAATAGCCGTGACTGTAGAGGAGAGAGATCGCCGCCACCGGGATCCGGCATTCGGCCATGCTTTTAAGTATGTCGCCGGCCAGCACCCCGAGGCCGCCGCTGTAGTTGGGGATCTTGCCGGGGCCTTTCAGGTGGCGTTCTATCAAGGTTGAGACCGTTTTGTCACCTGCGGCCTTTATGCCTTCGCGTTCCAGAAAGCTCCTGATCGGATTGAACACGTCCGGGTCGGCTCCGATCTCCATTGAAACGTAGAGCAATGACGTGCTCTTCGCATCAGTGAGCCTCGCCCAGATGCGGTCGAACACGTCCTGGCTTACGCCGATGAACGTTCCGAGCCGGTTGCGGCATGTGATGGATTCCGCAGGATTGTCTCCATCTATAAGGTCTTCCATTTCCAGATCAGGTCGTTCACGGGTTGAGGTTGACGGTCGTGGCGGCCGCGACGGGCGCCGCCTGTTCAACATACGACCAATATGATTCTTTTTACAAGTTTATTTGAAATTGCTGAAAGTTTCGGGCGCGGGCGTCGTCGCCGCTCTATGTTTGCGCGGCCGCGATTTTCAGGAAAAAAAGATTGAATTTATTTGCAAGTTTCTTTAACGTTTGCTCCGGATGTTAGGTGGGTGTATCTTTAATCTTAATCTTGTCAGTTTTAGTTTCTCCGGTCGGCAGGTCCGGCAGGCCCGTATCAACCCGGTCCTTCGGGTTGTGTGTGGAGCGTTTCAAGTCAGAACAAAGGAGACTGAATATGAAGAACGGAGTCGGAAAGCTTTTTCTGATGTTTATCGTCTTTTCTTTTTTCGCCCTTCTCGTCAGCGGTTGCGGCACCAAGACGGTAAAATCCACCCCTGAGGAGGAGACCAAGGTGGAGGCCGCCGAGGCCGGAGAGGCCGCGGAGGCCGGGGAGGCCGCGGCAGCCGGGGCGGAAGATGTGACTTCGGCCGCGATCCCGGTCGAGGAGACCGCCGGGCAGGCCGAGAGCCTGGACGCCACCGGCGTAGGTTCCGGCACATCAGCTTCGGCCCCGATGGAGGGACGCACCTCGGCCCCCTTTGTTCCGGTATACTTTGATTTCGACCGTTCCGATATCCGTCCCGATCAGGTGGCGGCCATGGAGGCCAACGCCGAGGTGCTCAAGGCCAACCCCGATATCTCCATCCGGATCGAGGGCAATTGCGACGAGCGGGGCACCAACGAATACAACATGGCCCTGGGAGAGAGAAGGGCGCAGAGCGCCAAGAGGTATCTCGAGAACCTGGGCATTGATCCCGCGCGCATGACCACCATAAGTTACGGCGAGGAACGCCCCATCAACCATGGCCACGACGAGCTGGCCTGGTCCCAGAACCGCCGCGACGATTTCGTCATAGTCGGACAGTAACAAGAGACTGCCCGTGGTAAGCATTCAAGGCCGGGCCGGAATCTTCCGGCCCGGTATATTTTTTTCCGGAGGTGTGCGGTGAACAAGAACATTCTTTCCCTTTCCCTGCTTGTCGTCCTTTTCCTGTGCGGTCCGGCCCTGGCCGGAGACGGCCTCAAGATAGGCTGGATCGACGTGCAGCAGGTGATCGTTTCCTGCAAACAGGGCCGGGAAGTAAACATGAAGCTCGAAAAAAAGGCCCAGGAATACCGGAAAAAGTTCACCGCTGAGAAGAAGAAGGTGGACGAGATGAAGAAAAAGCTCGAGACCCTGCGCACAGTGGGCAGCGACGAGGCCATCCGTTCCCAGGAGCGGGCCATCGACCGCAAGCTCCAGGAGCTCGAGCTCGACTCCAAGTATGCCACAAAGGACATGAAGGAGATGCAGAAGAAGTATCTGGGGCCGGTTATCGACGAACTCAACGAGGTGATCAGCGAGCTCGGCAAGAAGCAGGGCTACGACTACATTCTCGATTCCCGCACCCTGCTCTTTGCCGGTGAGCGGACCAACATGACCGCGGCCGCCATCGAGGCGATGAACAAACGCTACGAGGCGGGAAAAAAGAAGTAACCCCGCTTGTGGCCCCACAAGGGCAAATGAAACGCCCGCAAGGCCTTTGGTGGCTTTGCGGGCGTTTTTGTTTCCGGTTCAAATGGGGAGGATGCGTCGCTGTTATTCCTCGAGCATGGCCAGGGCCGCGTTCACTATTGCCGACTGGTCCACCTTGCCGAGCTTGAACAGGGTCTCCTGCGGGCCGTGGGGCAGGAAGCGGTCCTGGTAACCCAGGTTCTTCACCCTGACCTTTCCGAGCATGTCGTGCCTGGCCAGCATCTCCAGAACCGCGCTGCCGAACCCGCCCTTGCGGCAGTTGTCTTCCACCGTCAGCACCCGTCCGGTTTTCGCGGCCCATTCCGTCAGCAGTTTGCTGTCCAGCGGTTTGACGTAACGCGGGTTGATCACGGCCGCGTCCACGCCCATCTTCTTGAGCCCTTCGACCGCGTCCAGGGCCGGGTAGACCCGGTTGCCCACCGGCAGGATGAGAATATCAGATCCTTCGCGCAGGATCTCGGCGCTGCCGTAGGGGATCTTTCGGAGTTCCGACGACAGCTCCACCCCGACTCCGCTGCCGCGCGGGTAGCGCACCGCCACCGGTCCGGGATGGCCGATCGCGGTATGGAGCATGTGCTGGAGTTCGTTCTCGTCCTTGGGGGCCATGATGGTCAGGTTGGGAATGAAGCGGAGGAATGAGAGGTCGAATACCCCGTGATGGGTGGGACCGTCGTCGCCCACCACTCCGCCGCGGTCGATGGCGAACACCACCGGCAGGTTCTGGAGGCAGACGTCGTGGATGATCTGGTCTATGGCCCGCTGCAGGAAGGTCGAGTAGATGGCCACTACCGGCAGAAGGCCCTCGGTTGCGAGCCCGGCCGCAAAGGTCACCGCGTGCTGCTCGGCGATGCCCACGTCGAAGAAACGCTCGGGAAACCTGCGGGAAAAACGGGTCAGGCCGGTGCCCGCGGTCATGGCCGCGGTTATGGCCACGATCCTGGGATCCTTTTCCGCAAGATGGGTGATGGTGTCGCCGAACACCTCGGTGTAGGTCGGCGGCGCAGCGCTGGACGGTTTCTTCACCGCCCCGGTTTTTATGTCAAAGGGGCCGAGCCCGTGGTAGGCTCCGGGGTTTTCCTCGGCCGGGGCGTAGCCCTTGCCCTTGGTGGTGAGTACGTGGACCAGCACCGGCCCGTCGCTGTAGTCGCGCACGTTCTGCAGGGTCTCGACCAGGCTTTCGGTCTGGTGGCCGGGGATGGGGCCGACGTACTCGAATTTGAGGGCCTCGAACAGCATTCCCGGCGTCAGGAACCCTTTCAGGCTTTCCTCGCTCTTGCGGATGATGTTCAGCAGGTTTTCCCCGACCCCGGAGAAGTTTTTCAGGAACTGCTCCATCTCCTTCTTGAAGCGCATCACCGCCCGCCCGGTCATCTTGCGGGACAGAAAGCTTGAAAGCGCTCCCACGTTGGGAGAGATGGACATCTCGTTGTCGTTGAGGATGACGATGAGGTCGCGGTTGAGATGGCCGGCCTGGTTCAGGGCCTCGAATGCCATGCCGCCGGTCATGGAGCCGTCGCCGATCACCGCCACTACCCGGTTTTTTTCGCCTTTCAGGTATTTGGCGAGCGAGATGCCGAGGCTTGCTGATATGGAGGTGGAGCTGTGGCCGGTGTCAAAGGTGTCGTATGGGCTTTCGTCCCGCTTGGGAAACCCGCTTATGCCCTCGTACTGCCGCAGGGTGTGGAACCGCTCCCTCCTCCCGGTGATAAGCTTGTGGGCGTATGCCTGGTGGCCGACGTCCCAGATGATCTTGTCGTCCGGGGTGTCAAAGACATAGTGCAGGGCCAGGGTCAGCTCGACCACACCGAGGCAGGGGGCGAGATGACCGCCGTTTTCCGCGACCGTCCTGATGATCTCGCCGCGGATCTCCCCGGCCAGTTTCGGGAACACGCTCATGGGCATGGCCCTGAGATCGGCGGGGGAGTTTATCTGCGGGAGTATTTCAATGGTGTCGTTCATGTTGTCGAGAGGGCCTGAATCCGGGGACAGCATCCCATTACCTCTTTTTTTTCAGTTTTTCCGCTCTATTATATAGGCGGCGAGAAGTTCCAGCATCCGGCCGCGGCCGGAAAAGACGCCCATCGCGGCCACGGCCTCCTCCACGCATCCCCTGGCCTTTTTCTTTGCCTCGTCCAGGCCGAGAAGGGCGGGGTAGGTGGCCTTGCCCCGTTCCGCGTCGCTGCCCGCGGCCTTGCCAAGCACCTCGGGGGTGGATTCGACGTTGAGCAGGTCGTCGGCGATCTGAAAGGCGAGGCCGATGGCCCGGCCGTAGCTGGTGATGGCGGCGAACTGTTCCGGCGTGGCGCCGGCCGCCACCGCTCCGGCCTGGAGGGAGGCGGTTATCAGCGCTCCGGTCTTGAGGCCGTGGATGAGTTCCAGGGTGTCGAGGTTGACTTCCGTCCCTTCGGCGGCTATGTCGAGACACTGGCCGCCGACCATGCCGTTGGACCCCGCGGCCCGGGCGATGATGTTGGTTATCCGCAACTGGTCGGCCGGATCGACGGGCATGGGGCGGGAGAGCAACTCAAAGGCAAAGGTGAGCAGGCCGTCGCCCGCGAGTATTGCTTCGGCCTCGCCGAACCTTATATGGTTTGTGGGCATGCCCCGGCGCAGCTCGTCGTCGTCCATGGCCGGGAGATCGTCGTGGATCAGGGAGTAGGTGTGGATGCACTCGATGGCCACCGGCACGGGCATGAGCCCGTCCGGCATGGGGTCGCCCGTCACCGTTTCGTATGCGGCCATGACCAGCACCGGCCGTACCCTTTTCCCGCCCGCAAGCAGGCTGTAGCGCATGGACTCCACATGCCCGGCCAGGGGGCCGCCGCAGCCCGGCAGGTACTTTTCCAGCCCGGCCTCGACCCGTTCGCGCCCGGCTTTCAGGTATTCGGCAAGCTCACTCACCGTCGTCCTCCCTTTCCCCGAACGGAACCCTGGCAAACCCGCCTTCCTCTTTCAGAAGGAGATCCACTTTTTCCTGGGCCCGGTCCAGTTTTTCCTGGCAGAAACGGGCCAGTTTGACCCCTTCGTCGAACAGCTTGAGCGACTGGTCCAGGCTTATGTCGCCCGCCTCGAGCTGACGGGCGATCTCCTCGAGGCGGGCCATGGAGGCTTCAAAGGTTTTCTTGGCCATGTTTTTCTGTTATTGCGGTGTTCAACCGGTATGGAAACTTCGTCGCCGGTCCGGAGAACAGTTGCCGACGAAACAGCCAAAATAACAGTTTTTTCGCGGAGTTTCAATTTTTAAGCAGAACACGGGCAGGGGGGATGCCTTGGCGGGAGGGGCGGGCGGATTTTCGCGCCGCCGGAAAGCCGGATGCGCAATCCCGGCCACTCGGGCAACCGTCACGGTGCAGCCGGGATCAGTCGGAAAGCAAAAGGAAGGGGCCGCCGGCAACGGCAGCCCCTTGATTTTTGATGGAGCCGGCGATGGGATTTGAACCCGCGACCTACTGATTACGAATCAGTTGCTCTACCACTGAGCTACGCCGGCTTATCAGCCCGTTGAAAAACTACTGCGCTTGACGATGCGGCGTCAAAATCCGGCTCAAAATGCTCATTTACTCCATGTAAACCGCGCTTTTTCGCCGGATTTTTCCTTGCTTCGTCTGCGCTCGCTACGTTTTTCAACGGGCTGTTGTCTCCGGTTCTGGCCTGACGGTAGTAGCAGTTTTACCATGCGGTGTCAAGAGCGGGCAAGCTCAATCAGGGCGCCGCGCGGGGCGGCCGTGAAAGGGGATGTCAGAAGTCGGAGTCGAACGAGAAGGTGCCGCCGGCGCCGCGTTTGCTTGCGCCGAACTGGCGGTCCGCCTTCACCCTGACCAGGCGCAGGCCGGAATCGGCGTACTGGCCGTCCGGCTCGTGTTTGTAGCGGGTGGCGCTGCGGATGGCGCCCGCGAAACGGAACCAGGAGCCGCCCCGCATCACCCTGGCGTCGCCTTCGTTCGGCCCGGCCGGGTCGTTTGCCGGGCTTTTCTGATAGTAGTCGCGGCCGTACCAGTCGTGGCACCATTCCCAGACGTTGCCGTGCATGTCGTAAAGGCCGAAGGGGTTTGGCGGGAAACTGCCCACCGGAGTCGGGCCCTTGCGGTATTCTCCTTTCATGGTCATGCCGAACTCGTGGCTGCCGTTGTAGTTGGCGAGGTCTGTGGAGATCTCGTCGCCGGTTGAGAACATGGTGGTGGTTCCGGCCCTGGCCGCGTACTCCCATTCGGCCTCGGTGGGCAGGCGCAGAACAAAGTCCTTTTCCCCAGATTCGCGCAGCCTGCGGTTGAGCCGGTCGATGAAACGGCGGCTGTCGTTCCATGAGACCATGTCGACCGGATTTTTCAGGTTTTCGTTGAAGTGGGAGGGGTTGGACTCCATCACCTTCAGCCATTGGGCCTGGGTGACCTCGTAGCGGCCCATCCAGAAATCGGATACACATACCTCGTGGCGGGGCAGTTCGTCGGCGTAGTATTTTTCGTAGTTTTCCTCGCCCACCACCTTTTTCAGAAGCCTGCCCTCCTCCTCGCCCTGCCCCATCATGAAGCAGCCGCCCTTGATGAAGACGAACTTCATCCCGGTGGCAGGCTCGGTCCAGACAGGCGTCTGCGTGTTCTGGCGGTCCGCGGCCTCTGCGGCAGGGGATGGGATCAGAAGCAGCAGCGCGGCTGCTATGAGTATGTTTGTCAGGCAGGCCATGGTCTTGTCACGGCAGGATAACACGCCGTTACGTTAGCGGCAAGCGCCGGGGAGACCGCATTGCCCCTTCGGCCGAATCCTATCTGTTACGGCGGCCGACATTTTTCAACCGGCTGTTATAACCGCCAGCCCCAGTAACGCAGGAATCTTGCGAAATCGGCCATGTTGGAGCTGTTTCTTGCCCAGAACTTGAGGCTGGTGTAGAAACGGGTTCCGGTTTGCTCGACAGGGCCGAGGTTCTTGTCCTCGCCAACGAATGGATCAAGCGCCCACCAGCCCATCAGGAGCATCTCGAAGGGCTTGCGGCTGCCGCGCACGTGCCCCCGCCGCAGGCCGTTTTTGACAAAGAAGGAGATTTTTTCTCCATTCTTGCCGGGCAGGGCGTCCAGCGTTGTCATGGGGATTATTTCAGCGGGTTGCGCCGGCCAGGGCGCCCTGCCGGCAAAGGTTGTGGAGTCCATCACCCGGTGGGTGGCGGGGCGGATGTGGAGGGCGATCCGTCCGTCCGGGGGCAGATTCAGCATGGCCGGCAGTCTTTCTCCCAGCACTTTCTGCTCCTTTTCCGGCCAGCCGCGGGGCAGCATGCCGGCCGGGATGCCGGAAAGGGGAAGGAAGGCAAGGTAGCATCCGCAGGTGTGTACCGTGGTGCAGAGGATCGGTCGGCCGTGGCTGTCCAGGGTGATTATCACGAAAAGACCGACGTTGTTGCCGGCCGTCAGGTGGAACGGGACCAGGCTGAAGGGAACCTTCCGGAAGTGAAAACGGTAGACGAGATTGCGGTAACGGCCGCGGCTGGTGGAAAATTCTTCTTCCCGCACGTAGACCGCGGGCCGGTCCGGATTTATCGTTATCTTCCCGTCGGCGGCCTCAACTGCGCCGACCCGGTTCCACTCTGACTCCGGTTCGTGGATGACGAGCACCGGCATGTGCCGGCTGAAGACATTATTTTCCCCGGCCGGGGGCAGCACCGCAAGCGGCGGCCCGGGCGGGGTGACCGTGGCGCAGCCGCCCGTGAGCATGGCGGCCAGGACCGACAGGACGATAATCGCTGTTTTTGCTCCCTGCATGCCAGAATCCAGAAGACAGAAGTCAGTGATATTGACAGGTTACGAGGTGGTTTTGCGGCTGCCGGTTCGTTTCGGGCTGTTACGATACTATCAGGCATGATGGACCTGCAACAACCCGAAACAGCCCCGGGGACAAAAATATCCGCTTCGTAACCTGCCGATACCTTTGACCTTTTACTTTTGACTTTTGACTTCGGCTTCGTAACAAGTCCACGAAGCGGACCTGTTACGAAGCCGTCATCCCTTTATCACCGCGAGCGGCTTCAGTTCCACCACGATTTCCACCAGGTCTTCCTGCAGCTGCATTACCCTGGTTATGTCTTTATAGGCCCCGGCCGCCTCGTCGAGATCCCTGCGGCCGCGCAGGGAGTGGAGCACGCCCAAGC
>JALWTY010000199.1 GCA_026993265.1 Desulfobacterales bacterium | reverse complement strand
GACCAGGTCGAGCTGAAAATCCTCCATTGCCGGGTAGAGGATCTCCTCAACCACGTGGTTCAAGCGGTGGATCTCGTCGATGAAAAGGATATCGCCGGGCTGCAGACTGGTGAGAATGGCGGCGAGATCGCCGGGCCGCTCGATGACCGGGCCGCTTGTGACCTTGATCCCGGCCCCCATCTCGGATGCGATGATATAGGCCAGGGTTGTCTTGCCCAGGCCGGGAAAGCCGTGGAAAAGGATATGGTCCACCGGCTCGCCGCGGCCGCGGGCCGCGGATAGTGCGATGGCGAGGTTGCGCTTCAGCGCCTCCTGGCCAATGTAGTCATCGAGGCGGCGGGGGCGGAGATCGTTCTCGCTCCTGTCGTCCTCGGGCACATGCACCGCGCTTACTATCCGTTCTTCCTCTTTCACGCCATGCTCCTCAGGGCCTCGCGGAGAAGTTCCTCGACCCCCATGCCGGAAAAGGCGTCATCGCCCCTTGCCTCGCGCACCGCGTCCACCGCCGCCCTTGCCGCGGCCTGGGTGTATCCCAGGTTGACGAGGGCGCTCACCGCATCGTCGGCAACCGGCGGCAGCCGCCGGCCGGCCGCGGCGGGCACGTCCGCCGGAGACTGCGGAACGAAATCAAGCTTGTCCTTGAGTTCCAGACACAGCCTTTCCGCGGTCTTTTTTCCTACCCCCTGAAGCCTGGTAAGGGCGGCGACATCACCACCAACTATGGCCTGATGGAGATCGGCGCAGCTTGCGCCGGAAAGGATGTTGAGGGCCAGTTTGGGACCGACCCCGCTGACGCTGTTCAAAAGAACGAACATCCTCTTCTCGTCCGGATCGGTAAAGCCGAAAAGCTCGATAGCGTCCTCGCGCACGGATGTGAACACATGAAGAAAAACCTCGCCGCTCTCCGGCAGGCCGGCAAGCCCGGCGGCGCTCATCCGCACCCGGTAACCAACGCCGCCCACCTCGATCACCGCCTGGTCGGCGTCAACGAAAAGCACCTCTCCGCGCAGGCTGGCTATCATTCCCCGCTCTCCCTATATCAGCAGATGCCGGCCTGGACGTGGCTCGCGTGGCACATGGCCACGGCCAGGGCGTCGGCCGCGTCGCTGGACGGTTTCCTGTTAAGGCCGAGAACCAGTCTGACCATCTCCTGCACCTGCGCCTTGTCCGCCCGGCCGTAGCCGGCCACGGCCTGTTTTATCCGCGAGGGAGCGTACTCGGCCACCTCGATCCCCTGCTCCCTGGCCGCGAGGATCAACACCCCGCGGGCATGGCCGAGCTTGAGGGCGCTCAAAGGGTTCATGGACACGAAAACCTTTTCAATGGCGGCGAGCTGCGGAGAATGTTCGGCAATCACCTCGGTCAGGCCGGAATGAAGATCCCACAAGCGCCCGGCCAGGGTCGGTGCCCGGCCGCGGATCACGCCGCAGGCAACAAAGAGGGTCCGGCCGCGGGCCAGTTCCACCACCCCGTAACCGGTGGTGCGGGAACCGGGGTCTATCCCGAGTATCCTCACCCTTGCCGGAACCGCAGCCATCGGCGCCCGCCCGGATCAGGCGACCTTCTCCATGATCTCGTCCGGGATGTCGAAGTTGGCGTGGACGCTCTGGACGTCGTCGTTGTCCTCCAGGACTTCAAGCAGGCGCAGGATCTGTTTGGCCACCTTCTCGTCGGTCACCTCCACCGTGTTCTTCGGGATCATGGTCACCGCGGCCTCGGAGATGGTCACGCCGGCCTGCTCCAGGGCCTCGCGCACGGTTTCGAACTCGTCCGGATCGGTGAGCACCTGGAAGGCGTCGCCCTCGGCGACAACGTCCTCGGCCCCGGCCTCGATGGCCTTGTCCATCAGGCTTTCCTCGTCGATGGAATCGGCCGGAACCGTGATGCTGCCCTTGCGGTCGAACATCCAGCCGACGCAGCCCGATTCCCCGAGGTTGCCGCCGGACTTGCTGAAGGCGTGGCGGACCTCGCTGACCGTGCGGTTGCGGTTGTCGGACATGCACTCGACGATGACCGCAACCCCGCCGGGACCGTACCCCTCGTAGCGGATTTCCTCGTAGTTCTCGCCTTCGATCTCGCCGGTGCCCTTCTTGATGGCGCGCTCGATCTTGTCCTTGGGCATGTTCTCGCTCTTGGCCGCGGCAATGGCGGCCCGCAGCCTGGGATTGCCTCCCGGATCGCCGCCGCCTATCCTGGCCGCAACGATGATCTCCTTGGTCAGACGGGTGAAGATCTTGCCGCGCCTGGCGTCAACCGCGCCCTTTCTCCTCTTGATATTGGCCCATTTGGAATGTCCAGCCATGCTGCTCTCCTGCTGTTTTTCTGTATCTTGAATCCTTAAATAAAGCGCCCGCCCGGGCTCAGGAGTCCCCGGCGCTCTTCTCCGTGCCGCGGAACCCGGTGGCGAGAAAAAAAACCTCGCGGCTCTCCGGCCGCGAGCTCTTCGGCTTGAAGGTCTTCACCCTGGAAAACATCTCCCTTGCCCGATCGAGCGCCTCGCGCACATCACCGCCCTCGAAGACCTTGCAGTAGAAAGATCCGCCCGGAACCAACAGTTCGGCGGCCAGATCCAGAGCGCCGTGCACCAGGTCGAGCGAACGGCGTTCGTCCACCAGCCGGTTGCCGGTGGTTTTCGGGGCCATGTCGCTCAAGATCACGTGGTACCGCGATGATATCCCGGAAAGCCGCGCCCGCACCTCCGCGCTGTTCATGTCGCCGGTCACGAGCGTCACCTTGGCGCTGCCGTCCGCGGGCCGCACCGAGGTGGGCTGGAGATCGACCCCGACGACGCACCCGCCCGGCCCGGCCACCCGGGCCGCGTACATGGACCAGCTGCCCGGATGGCAGCCGAGATCGAGTATCCGCGCCCCTTTTCTGATAAAACCGAACCGTTCCTGGGCCTCGATCAGCTTGTAGACCGACCGCGCCGGATAGCCCTCGCGGTGAGCTTTTTTAAAATAGTAGTCCTGGACCTTTTTCACAAATTTTTTCCTGGACGCCGTTCCCGCCAGCCCGTTGAAAACAGGCGCGAGTTTACATGTAACAAGGCAGTATCGCCAGGCGTGCTTTTTTTCAGCGGTCCGCTATCCGCCGAGCCCCTTCAGAAAAAGAAGGAGCCCGAGCAGGACGAGTCCCGGGCCGTTGGCAACGTATATCACATAGACCAATGGATAGCGGCGGCCGAGCATCTCCCGCAGTCCTGGCCGGTTCACCACCTGCGGAACCCAGAAGATCACGGTCACAAGCAGCCCGAATGAGGCCAGAACCGCGCCGGCTATTTTAAGAAACATATTGTTTTCCGGATTGTTGCACCCCTGTCCGCAACCTGACGGACAGCGCGCCTTTCAGGCAAAAAAATCCTCGTAGAGTTCATCGTTGTACCCCACGAGAAACACGTCTCCGATCTTCAGGGCCGGAGCGCGGAGATTGCCGCTGCGGCCCATGACCGCGGCAATGAGTTCATCGCTCACCCCGTCTGCGGTCTCGTGGACAACGGTCTTGCGCCCTTTGGCGACAAACACCCGTTCCGCCGCGGCAAGCATACCAGCGGCGGCGTCATGGTCAATCCTTTCCTTGCGTGCATCAACGCTCTTCCTGACAGAAACCCCTCTGCGCCCCAGAAACTCCAGGGCCCGCACGCACGATTTTCACCCCTTGCGCAGATACGCCCAGTCAACCTTCAACGTCTCATTCTCCTGTATGTTTCCCGGCCGGATTTCCGGCCATCAGTTGCCAGCCTCTCCCCACACGGAAAGGGCCTCGGCGTATATTTCCCGCCGCGGCGCTCCGGTTTCCTTCCGGATTGCGGCCACGGCGTCCTTCATGGTGGTTCCCGTCTCCCGCAACTCTTCGAGGCGGCGGACGATATCCTCCCTTTCCGGCCGCGGCCGGGCGGAAGCGCGTTCCACCACCACGACCAGTTCGCCCTTCACCGCCGGACGGGCGGCGAGCATTGCCATCGCCTCGCGCACCGGGGCCCGGATCACCTCCTCGTTGAGCTTGGTCAGCTCCCGTCCCACGGCTACCCGCCGGTCTCCCATGATGGCGGCTATGTCCGCAAGCGTCGCCACTATGCGGCGGGGGGACTCGTAAAAAACCAGTTCGCAGGGCAGAGCGCAACAGGAAGAAAAGAGATCGGCGCGGGCCTTTTTCCGCGTGGGCGGGAAGCCCAGGAAAAAAAATTCCGGGCCAGGGAAGCCGGCCACGCTGACCATCGCGGCCAGGGCGCAGGGGCCAGGAACCGGCACCACCCTGATTCCGGCCGCGAGCGCCCGATCCACAAGGAACCAGCCCGGATCGGAGATGCCCGGGGTTCCGGCGTCGGAGACCAGGGCCACATCCTCGCCCGCCTCCAGGCGGGCAATGATCCCGGCCCCGCGGCTTGCCTCGCGACCGCGGAAATAGGCGACCATCCCGCATTTTATGCCGAAACGGGTGAGAAGCTTGCGGGTGCGGCGGGTGTCTTCCGCGGCGATAAGATCCACCGAGGCGAGGATCTCAAGCGCCCTGGAACTGATATCGCCGAGGTTGCCGATGGGGGTGGCGACTATGTAGAGCGTACCGCTGCCAGAGGTCAAGAATCTCCTCCGCAGGCGGTCTCGAAGACGAAAAGAGCGCCTTCCCGGCCCAGCCGTTCGCAGACAAGGGTTCCGCCCGCCTCCGCGGCCAGACGGCGGGCAAGCCAGAGCCCGATGCCTGCATGGCCTTCCCTGGTGGTGAAAAAAGGCGCGAATATCTCTTCCCGGTCAAGCTCGTCAGCCGCGCCGTTGTCTTCGAGCTCTATGCGCAGCCGACCCGCAGCCGCCGCGGCCCGCAACCGGACACGCGGCCCCTCAGGCGCGGACGCGGCCAGGCTTTCGGCACTGTTTTTCAGAAGCTGGTGAACGATCATGAGCAGGGACTGGCGGGCGGCCCGGACCGGGGGAATGTCCCCGGCGACGTCCACTTCCTTTGCCACCCGGTGTTTGAAAAACATGTCACAGGCGGCAAGATCCAGGGCATCGGCGACAAGAGCTGCAACATCGACCGGCGCGGAGGCGGCGCCGGAAAACACCATACCCGCGGCCGCATGCAGAAGCCTCTGCATCTCTCCGCTCTTGCGGGCAAGGCGCTCGACCGTGACCGACCGCGCATCGATGATGGCGGTGACTTCTTCATTATTCCCGGCCTTCTCGCCAAGCATGGAAAAGGCCATGGCGAGAAGGTCGGCCTGCATGGATATTGCCTGGGCGACGCCGCTCAGGTTGTGCACCAGCCCTTCGGCCATGAGGCCAAGGGCGGCGTGCGGCGCGATACCGGCAACGGCGGCAAGCGCTTTTTCCCTGTCTATTTTCTCCTTTTCACCGGCCAAGACCAGTTCTCCTTTTCTTTACATCTTTTCTTCCATCATTTGCAGACCGGCCGTGGCAGGCAGCGTCCGGATATTCCCCATTCTATCTGAATCGGTTAATTTTATAAACTGCCGGCCGGCGGCCAGGGAGTGCAACCGGCCGCGTATGGACTGCTAACCCAAGTAACTAGGTAAGAACCAATGGAATGCGCAAGAGAAAAAAACCGTGAGCACTGCAACTGCACCTATGATCCATGTCCGCGTAAGGGTATCTGCTGCGAATGCCTGCGCTATCACCTGAAGATGCGTCAGCTTCCGGGATGCTGCTTTTCCGACGAGGCCGAACGCACCTATGACCGCTCCTTTGAACATTTCGCCAGGCTGGTGAACGAAGGCGCGGTATGAAGAATGGTTAATGGCCGATGGCTGGTGGATTAGCAGTCCGTTGAAAAACGGACTGTTATGCGGCGCATGGACGCGCCGCCGAAATTAACGCGCGAAAAAGCGCGGTAATTTCGAGAGGTTGGGCGAAACTTGTTTTGCCCAACCGGGGTTGAAAAAGCCATGGAGGGCTTTTTCAACGGTCTGTTAGGGGCTTAGCAGCCCGTTGAAAAACGTAACGAGCGCAGACGAGGCAAGGAAAAATCCGGCGAAAAAGCGCAGTTTACATGGGGTAAATGAGCATTTTGAGCCGGATTTTGACGCCGCATCGTCAAGCGCAGTAGTTTTTCAACGGGCTGTTAGGGACAGAGTGAAATTGGTTGATTGCTGACTTTTCCTTTCTGTCTTATGGTTTCTGACTTCTGAAAGCGAGTCCCGCCGCAAGGCGGGACGAGTCATGCAACCGCCCCCCCTTCCGAACTTTTGACTTTTGACTTTTGCCTTCCGGCTGGCCGCGGGCCGGTTTCCCCGGGCCGCGGCCAGCCGGACAAAGGGATGACAAGGCCAGGGGGCAAAGGTATAATGGCGCCATCTGTTCGACTGCCGTATATCCCTGCTGTCCGGCCAGCAAGTCCGGACATGGTCATTGCCCTGCGCGAATTTTCATGGAAAAGGACACAGACGCCCCCGCAGTCCTGAAGGAACTCGACGAAGACGGCAACACCATCAGGGTGTGGCCGCTTGCTTCAGGCAACACCTTCAGGATAGGCCGGGCTCCAAACAACGACATCACCCTGCCATACTCCTGGATATCGCGCAAGCACACCATGATCCAGCTTGAAGCGAACGGGATATACAACATCATCGATCTGGGCAGCTCCAACGGCACCTTCATCAACGGCCGGAGGCTGGTGTCCTCCCTGCCGCTCAACTCGGGCGACCACATATCCATCGGCAAGACGGTGATGCTCTTCCAGCAGAATCTTGACGCCATCCCTATGATGCTGGAGCACGACGCCACCCTGGACCGGACCGTGGCCTACCTGCAGAAGGAAATGGTCACCATTCTGGTCTGCGACCTGCACGGCTTCACCCGTATATCGGAAACCCTCGGGGCCCACAAGGTCTCGAAACTGCTGCAGCACTGGAGCAAGAAGAGCAGCGCCATCGTCTCGGCCAACCGCGGCAACGTGGACAAGTTCATCGGCGACGCGGTCATGGCCACCTGGGTGGGCGGCAACAGCGCCGAAAATATCCGCTACGCCCTTAGATCCGCCCTTGAGATCGAGAAACTGTCAAACCGGCTGAGCGAAAAGATCGCAGGCCTCGCCCGGCCCATGAGCGTCGGCGCGGCCCTTAACACCGGCGAGGCGGTCATGGGAAACCTCGGGGTGGACGGCCACCGCGACTTCACCGTGGTCGGCGATGTGGTCAACGTCGCCTTCAGGCTCGAGGAACTCACCTCCTCGGAAGGATTCGACATCATGCTGGGGCCTGAAACCGGCAGAATGATCCCCGACGCCGAGGACTGGTTCACCCGGAAAAAATACGACATCAAGGGGAAAACAGAACCCATAATCGCCTACGGCACCAGTTTCTGGAAACTGGAAAAGATGCTGAGAGCATGATCCCGACCGGACCAGGCCCGCGCCAAATCCTTCCGCCCGTACTCAATTCTCAATAAAGGAAAAAAATGGCAAAAAAAGCGCTCATAACCGGCGTGACCGGTCAGGACGGGGCCTATCTGGCCGAGTTTCTTATCGAAAAAGGCTACCAAGTACACGGGTTGAAACGGCGCACCTCGCTCATCAACACCGACCGCATCGACCACCTCTACGAGGACCCGCACACGGAAAAACGCAGGTTTATCCTCCACTACGGCGACCTTACCGATTCCTCGAGCCTGATCCACGTAATGGAAAAGGTGCAGCCGGACGAGGTCTACAACCTGGCGGCGCAGTCGCACGTGGCGGTGTCATTCGAGGAACCGGAGTACACCGCCAACTCCGACGCCCTCGGCACCCTGCGGCTGCTCGAAGCCATCCGCATCCTCGGGCTAAGCGGAAAGACGAGGTTCTACCAGGCTTCCACCTCAGAACTCTTTGGCAAGGTGCGCGAGACCCCGCAGAAGGAGACCACGCCCTTCTACCCCCGCTCCCCCTACGGGGTGGCCAAGCTGTACGCCTACTGGATAACGGTGAACTACCGCGAGGCATACGGCATCTACGCCTGCAACGGTATCCTCTTCAACCACGAGTCCCCCCTGCGGGGCGAAACCTTCGTGACCCGCAAGATCACCCGGGCCCTGGCAAGGATAAAGCTCGGCCTGCAGGACTGCCTCTACCTCGGCAACCTGAACGCGAAAAGGGACTGGGGGCATGCCCGTGACTACGTGGAGATGCAGTGGCTCATGCTCCAGCAGGACGAGCCCGAGGATTTTGTAATAGCCACCGGCGAGCAGCACAGCGTCCGCGACTTCGTCAACGCCACGGCCGAGGTGCTGGAGATGAAGATACGCTGGGAGGGAAGCGGCGTTGATGAAAAGGGCATCGACGAAAACGGCCGCTGCATAGTCCGGATCGATCCCCGTTACTTCCGCCCCACCGAGGTGGACACCCTGCTTGGCGATCCGAGCCGGGCCAGGGAAAAACTCGGCTGGCAGCCCAAGATCACCTTCAGGGAACTGGTGGAGGAGATGGCCCTGGCCGACCTCGACATCGCCCGGCGCGACGACCTGGTCCAGTCCCACGGTTTCAAGATAAGACGGCGGCAGTAAGAGGCGCGCGCGGATGAACAAAGACAGCAGGATCTACATCGCCGGCCACCGCGGCCTGGTTGGTTCGGCCCTGGTCCGGGCGCTTTCGGCCAGGGGGTTCACAAACATCATCACCAGAACCAGGCAGGAGATGGACCTGACCGACCAGGCCGCGGTAAAAAAATTCTTTGCCGCGGAAAGACCGGAATACGTCTTCCTGGCCGCGGCCAAGGTGGGCGGCATCAACGCCAACAACACCTACCCGGCCGACTTCATTCACGAAAACCTCATCATCCAGGACAACATAATCCACCAGAGCTTTCTCACCGGGGTGAAGCGCCTTCTCTTCCTGGGGTCATCCTGCATCTATCCGCGCGAGTGCCCCCAGCCGATAAGGGAAGAATACCTGCTCACCGGCCCGCTTGAGCCCACCAACCGTCCCTACGCGGTGGCCAAGATCGCAGGCATCGAGACCTGCTGGGCCATGAACCGCCAGCACGGCACCCGTTATCTCGCGGTCATGCCCACCAACCTCTACGGCCCGGGCGACAACTATGACCTGGAGAACTCCCACGTCCTGCCCGCGCTGATAAGAAAATTTCACCAGGCAAAGGAGGAAGGCAGAGACCGGGTGGTGGTCTGGGGCAGCGGCACGCCCAGACGGGAATTCCTCCACGTGGACGACCTGGCCGGAGCCTGTATCTTCCTCATGACCCTGCCGGACGACGGGTACGGCCGCCTGATCTCGGAAGACTCTCCGCCGCTCGTGAACATCGGCTGCGGCAAGGATCTGACCATCAGGGAACTCGTGGACCTGGTGAGGAAAACCGTGGGCTACGAAGGCGAAACCGAGTGGGACAAAAGCAAGCCTGACGGCACCCCCAGAAAGCTTCTCGACATCAGCCTGATAACCTCCCTGGGCTGGAAGCCGCAGATCCCCCTGCCCCAGGGCATCGCCACGACCTACGAAGACTTCCGCGCCAACATATCCCGTTACCTGGGCTGACATGTTTACCCTCCGGCAAGGCGAAAAGGGGAATCACGGCCGCAGCCAGCCGCCGATGCCTGTGGAGACCGGCAGGTCCTGTCTCCTCCTGAAATCAACCGGGCACCTGACCACATCTCCGGCCTTGTTGGCAAAGAGCAGGTAGCCGTTCTTCAGGCCGAACAGGTAGACGTCCCTGGTTATCTCCACGTCTCTTACGCAGTACTCCTCGATCAGATCGAATCTTCCCTCCGCGTACCAGCGCAGGGCGTCCAGCCCGCTCGCGCTCTTTTTCCTTCCCAGGGTGTGTTCGGCGATCCGGTCGAGTGACAGGCGGTATCCCAGCCGTGTTCTGATCTCATGCAGGATGTCGAGGGCCGGAAGGGCGGAGAGATCGCGGCCGGTGTAGGCGGAGAGCACCCGGTTGTCGAACTTCAGGTTGTTGAAACCCACCACGAGCTCGCAGGAAAACAGGCGCTCCACCAGTTCTTCCATCTCGTGTTCACGGTAGGCGAAAAAACGGTCCTCGCGGCTGTCGTACACCACGCCGATGCTCACTCCCATACGTTCGGCCCGGTGCCAGCCACCCACCTCGGCCGCGCTTTTTTTCGTTTCAAGGTCAAAGACGCAGAAATGCGCGGGCGGAGAGGCGGCCGGAGCGGTCGGCTTTTTTTCCGGCTCCGCAATTTCCACGGTTGCCACGTTCCTTACGCTGGCCGACGGTTTCAGAAGGCTGCGGAGAAGGGTGAGGCAGCCCTGCTTGTCCATGGGCCGGTTGCCTGAGCCGCATTTTGGGGAGTGAACGCACGAAGGGCAGCCAATCTCGCAACCGCAGCTCCTCACCGCGTCCAGGGTGAGTTCCAACAGCTCGACAAGCCCGGAAAATGCCCGGCGGCACAGCCCTGCCCCGCCGCCGTGGCCATCGTAGACAAAGACCGCGGCCCCGCCGGTCTGGGGGTGAAACGGCGTGGATATGCCGCCGAGATCGTTGCGGTCGCAGATCACGGCAAGGGGCATGATCCCGATCATCGCGTGTTCCAGGGCGTGGATCGCGCCCATGAAATGGAGCCTTGCCGCACTCAGCTCCTGGTGCAGCTCCGCGGGAATCTCTATCCACATCCCCTCGGTCTCGAACACCTGGGGAGGCAGGTCCAGGGAGTGGGTGGATATGATCCGGCCGCCCCGCACCGCCTTTTTCCGGTATCCGGTCACCTGCTCGGTGACCCGCAACCGGCCGAGACCGGCGGCAAAGGGAAAATAGCGCGCGCCCGCCCTGGGCCTGACCCGTCTTATGGTCTCGATTATCTCGGTCTCCTTGCGCGATTCCGGCTGGGTGAACCAGGCAAGCCTGCACCTGCGCGCCCTCACCTCGCAGGCCTCGATATCAAGGCTTTCCACCAACAGAGTCCCGCCCTGGTGAAGATATACCGCGCCCGGATGACACTCCTTGAACACCCGGCCCTGATCCACCGTGCCGATGACCTCGCCGGACGGAGAAAGCACGATATTCATCTCGCCGCCGCTGCCGCGCAGGTCCACCAGGCGGTGAGGTCTTTTTCTTGCCGAATGGAACCTGCCGCCGGATGCCTCCTCGAGCAGTTTTCCATTGCGCACGAGCCGCCCGACTACGGCGGCGGCCCGGTTTTCCCGCACGATATCCTCGTCCGCGCTCAGGGGGTGCTCGGCCGCGGCGCACACCAGATGCGGAGCGCTCACCGCCGGGTTGTCCGGATCGAGGACCGCATCTTCCACCGGACGGTCGAAAAACTCCTGCGGATGCCTGACAAAATACTTGTCCAGAGCGTCGTCGCCGGCCACCAGGATCACGGCCGAGTCCCGGTTTCTGCGGCCCACCCGTCCGGCCCGCTGCCGCGCGCTCATCATGGTGCCCGGGTAACCCGCGAGGATGCAGACATCAAGGCCGCCGATGTCTATTCCCAGCTCGAGCGCGCTGGTGGCCACCACGGCGAGCAGTTCGCCCGAGGCCATCTTCGCCTCGAGTTCCCGGCGGTCTTCCGGCAGGTATCCGGCCCGGTAAGCCCGCACCCGTCCCGCCAGTTCCGGCGGCAGCCGCGATTCGGCCCACATGCCGACAAGCTCGGTCATCCGGCGGGAACCGGTGTAGACGATGGTGCGCAGCCCCCTGCGCACCGCGGCGTCAAGCAACTGGCAGCTCGCCCTGGCCACGCCGTCCAGGGGATCGAGGATCACCACGTGCTGCCTGCCCCTGGGCGCGCCCGATTCGGTCACCGTGACCGGATCGCGGCCGGTGAGGCTGCGGGCGAGCCCGCCGGGGTTGCCCACCGTGGCCGAACTCATGACAAAGACCGGATCAGAGCCGTGCAACCGGCATATGCGGACAAGACGGCGCAACACCCAGGCCACATGGCTGCCGAACACCCCCCGGTAGGTATGGACCTCGTCTACGATCACGGTTTTGATGCGGCGGAAGAAGGCGGCCCAGCTTTCATGGCCGGGCAGGATGGAAAGATGCAGCATGTCCGGGTTGGTGAAGAGGATGTTGGGCGGGTTTTCGCGGAGCTTGCGGCGGAAATGGGCCGTGGTGTCGCCGTCGAACACGCCGGTTGACGGAGCCTTGTCCGGGGCGAGGGCCGCGGCCATGGTGTTTATGACCCGCATCTGGTCATGGGCCAGGGCCTTGAGCGGGAAAAGATAGAGGGCGCGGCTGCCGGGGTCTTCCAGAAATCGCTCGAATACCGGGATGTTGTAGACCAGGCTCTTGCCGCTGGCCGTGGGCGTGGCCACGATGACGTCGCGTCCGGCCCTGACCGCGTCAACAGCGCCGGCCTGATGGGAGTAGAGACGGGAGACGCCGAGGGCGGAAAGTGAACGGGCAAGGCGGGGATCGGCCGCATGACCGGAAACGGCGAAACGCGGCCGGGCCCCGTCAAGGCAGCGGTGCAGCGCCACCTGCGGCCCGAAACGCGAGTTCAGCAGGGCGGAGACGTATTCCCCCACCCTGCCATTTCTTTCATCATCCACAGCCGCCATGCCCTGCCGCCGACCCGTTCCCGAACGCTTGCGAATCCGGGGTATCAGCCCGTTGAAAAACGTAGCGAGCGAAGATGAGACAAGGAATAATCCGGCGAGAAAGCGCAGTTCACTACTGGTAAATGAGCTTTTCGAGCCGGATTACGATGCAACATAATCGAGTGCGGTAGTTTTCAACGGGCTGATATTGGAATTGACCCCTGCCCGATAACATACTAAATGGTATAGAATCCGTCTCCCAAAACAGCGGCGCACCCCGCCGCACTACGGAAAAAAACTTAGCCGTTGCCGCCCCCGGTGACAACAACGACACGAACCCACAAGCAATAATGAGCGACGCGGACAAGACGAAAATAGCGGTCCACGGCGGGCCGGACTCGCCGGGCTGGCTTGCGGCGTCCGCCTTTGCTCCCGGCGCGGAGATCATCGCCTGCGCAGGCCAGGCCGAGGCCCTGGCCGCCTTTGCCGCAGGGCAGGCCGGCCTGGTTCTGCTGCCGGTTTACAACACCCGCGAAGGCGCGTTCCAGCCGTCCCTGCGCCGTCTCGAACGGCTGGAGCAGGGATACTGGCGCGACAACGTGGTCCTGCCCCTGAACCTGGCAATGGCCGCGGCGGAAGGCGGCAGCCCGGAGATGATATCCGGCCTGTCCCATTACCTGCGCCAGGCCGAGGGCTTTCTCGCGGAAAACTTCCCGGCCGCGCCAAGGCGTTTTCTGCCCGAGGAAACAGGCATCCCTGAACGCCTTGAAAAGGGCGAGGCCATAATCGGCCCGGAAGAACTGCTGCTCGCCCGCGGCTTCACCCTGCTCCACCGCGACATCGCCCCGTTCAACCGCACCCGTTTCGCGGTGATCGGCCGGGAACCGGCCGCGCCCACCGGATACGACGCCACCGTGATGGTCACGGCCCCGCTCATGGACCGGGTCGGGCTCCTGCACGACACCTTGGGCGAATTCTCCCGCCGGGGCGTGAACCTGCTCGACATCAGGAGCGACACCGATCTTGCCACGCAAAGGCTGCGTTTCTACTTCGAGGCCGAGGGCCACCGGGACGATCCCGGCCTGAAGGAGGCATTGACCAGCATAGAGGAACGGATACTCAAGGAGCCGGGCGCGTTCCGCATCCTGGGCAGCTTCCCCAGGGTGGACATGCGGCGCAGGCTGATAAGAAAAATCGGCTTCATCGGCACCGGCGACATGAGCCGGTGGTTTGCCGACCGGCTCGAGGGCGAGGGTTACCGCACCATTCTCACCGGCCGCACGAGCGAGATCCGGCCGGAAGAGATGATCCCGCAGGTGGAACTGGTCTGCGTGTGCGTGCCCATCAGCAAGACGCCCGAGACCATCCGCAGGTTCGGGCCGCTGCTTTCGCCGGGTCAGGGGCTGGTGATCCTCGCGGGCGAGGCGGCCGGACCGCTGGCTGCGGCAAGGGAGGCCTGCGCCCCGGAAGTGGAGGTGATGCTGGTTCACAATCTCTGGGGCCCTGCGGCCCGGAGCATGAAGGACAAGAACGCCACCGTGGTCCGCACCGCCTCAAGCGGGCCGCTGTGCCGCGAGTTCGAGGCATTCCTTCACAAACACGGGGCCAACATCAGCGTTGATCCGCCCGAGGCCCACGATCTCTTCATGGGCTTCTGCCAGAAACTCCCCAGCGCCATGGCCGTGGCCCTGGCCATGACCGTCAGCAGCAAGGCGGTCAACGGCGAGGATCTGGAAAACCACGCCACCCTGACATCCATGTACGCAATCCTGTCCATGGCCCGGGCCCACGCCCAGAATCCGCGCACCTACGCGGAGATAATCGCAAGCCCCGGCCGCGGCAACGAGGTAATGCGCGCGTTCGCGGAAAACCTCGCCCGCGTCCTCGAACTGGGCGAGGCCGGAAACGTGGCGGAGATCGCCGGAATAATCGAGGCCAACCGCGATATCCTGGGAGCAGGATTCCTCGAACGCAACATGAAAACCGCCCTGAAGGTGGACGAAATCATCGGCAACCGCACAGACGAATCATAGCCTGCCAGGAAACAGGAGCCAGGGGACAGACAGCGGCTGCGGGGGGCGCCCTGCGCCGGGGCTGTCCTGCGGCCCGGGGCAAGCCGGCGGCCGCCGTCGGCGCCGGGGACGGATGCCGTGCCCGGCGCACGGCCATTCCAGGGGCAACATCTGTCTCCCATTCAGGAGCCAGGAGACAGGAGCCAGGGGACAGACAGCGGCTGCGGGGGGGCGCCCTGCGCCGGGGC
>JALWTY010000198.1 GCA_026993265.1 Desulfobacterales bacterium | reverse complement strand
CCGCGGATTCAAGCAGTTCCGCCAGCCCTGCGCTTGGGGCGGCCACGGCCCGGTCTCCTTCTTCCGCCGCCTTTTTTGCCTGACGTCCTGCGGGGGCGGCCATCCTTAGCGGCCGGGGCGGGTTTCACCGGCCGGGGCAGGTCGGCGAGCAGTTCCGGCGGCGGGGGCACGCACTTGAGCGGTTCGCCGATGTACTCCTCGATCTCCGGGATGTAGAAGGAACCCTCCTCGCAGGCGAAGCTCACCGAGGTGCCGGTCTCCCCGGCCCGGCCGGTGCGGCCGATGCGGTGGACGTAGTCCTCCGGCTCGTAGGGCAGGGTGTAGTTGACCACGTGGGTGACCCCGTCGATATGGATGCCGCGGCCGGCCACGTCGGTGGCCACCAGCACCCGTATCTTGCCGGCCCGGAAGTCCTCGAGCCGGCGCTGCCGCTTGTTCTGGGGGATGTCGCCGGAGATGGTCGCCGCGTTGATGCCGTAGCGGACCAGCCTCTCTCCCAGCCTCCTCGTCTCGTCGCGGCGGTTGGTGAAGACCATCACCTTCTTGAGGTCGCGGCTGGTTATCAGGTTGTAGAGGAGCTTGAACTTCTGGTCCGCGGTGGCGAGATAGGTGATCTGCTCCACCGTTTCCACGGCCACGTGCTCGGGCTCGATATCCACGTTGACCGCGTCTTTGGTCCACTGGGAGGCGAGCCGGGTCACCTCCGGGGTGATGGTGGCGCTGAAGAACAGGGTCTGGCGCTCCTCCCGCGGCGGGGTGTTGTTGACGATGCGGCGCACGTCCGGGATGAACCCCATGTCGAGCATCCGGTCGGCCTCGTCGATGACCAGGATCCCGACCCCTTTCAGGTCGAGGATGCGGCGGTGGACAAAGTCGAGGAGACGGCCGGGGGTGGCGCAGACGAGATCCGCGCCGCGGGCGAGTTTCTTCTCCTGTTTGTGGAAATCCGCCCCGCCGTACAGGGTGACCACCCGGCAGCCGCTGTACTTGGCCAGGGCCTCGGCGTCCTTGCCGATCTGGATGACCAGCTCGCGGGTGGGGGCGATGACCAGGCCGCAGGGACGGCCCTCCTTATCCCGGCCGGGACAGCCGTTTTTCATGAAACGGTCGAGAAAGGTGATGAGAAAGGCCGCGGTCTTGCCGGTGCCGGTCTGGGCCCGGCCGATGAGGTCCTTGCCCGCCAGGGTGTGGGGCAGGGCCTCGGCCTGGATCGGGGTGCAGTAGGAAAATCCCAGGTCAGCGACCGCGTGCATTATCTCGAGGGGGAGATCCAGGTCGTGGAACCTGGTCTTGCCCTCCTCCTCGGGGACCTGGAACTCCTCCAGGCTCCAGGGTTTGCCCGTCTGGGCTGCTGGTTTCTTCTTCCTTCTCCTTCTCCGCCGGCGTTTCGGGGCAAGAGCATCCTGCCCCTGTTCTTGTTTTTTTGCCCTTTCCCCTTCCCTTGCCGGGTTTTTTTGCCTTGGCTCCTTCTTTTCCCGTACCGCGGGTTGGGCGTTTTTTTCCCTCTCGTCCCGGTCCGGGTTGAGGCGGGAGCGGATGATTTTGAAGATTTTTCCTACCAAACCGGCTCCGGTCACATGTTTCCGACGATCGCCTGGGCGAACTCGGAACACTTCAGTTCGGTCGCCCCTTCCATCTGGCGGGCGAGGTCATAGGTGACGGTCTTGTTGGTGATCGTGGTCTCGAGCGCCTTCTGGATGAGTTCCGCCGCCTCGCGCCATCCGAGGTACTCGAGCATCATCACCCCGGAAAGCAAAAGGGAGCCGGGGTTGACCTTGTCGAGCCCGGCGTACTTGGGCGCGGTGCCGTGGGTGGCCTCGAACAGGGCCACGCCGTCGCCGATGTTGGCGCCGGGGGCAAGGCCGAGCCCGCCCACCTGGGCCGCGAGCGCGTCGGACATGTAGTCGCCGTTCAGGTTGGGCATGGCTAGGACCGAGTACTCGTCCGGCCTGAGGATTATCTGCTGGAACATGGCGTCGGCGATGCGGTCCTTGATGACGATCATCCCGGAAGGAACCTTGCCGCCGTGCTTGTCCCAGACCTCGGCCTCGCTTATCACCTTTCCGGCGAACTCCTCTGCGGCCAGCTCGTAGCCCCAGTTGCGGAAGGCGCCCTCGGTGAACTTCATGATGTTGCCCTTGTGCACCAGGGTGACCGAGTCGCGGTTGTTGTCGATGGCGTACCGGATCGCCTTCCTGACCAGCCTTTTCGTGCCGGTGACGCTGATGGGCTTGATGCCGATGCCGGAATCGGCCCGGACCCCGCACCCCATCTCGTTGTTGAGGAAGTCGATGACCTTTTTCGCCTCATCCGAACCCTCGGGCCATTCGATCCCGGCGTATACGTCCTCGGTGTTTTCCCGGAAGATGACCATGTCCACCTTTTCCGGGTTCTTGACCGGGCTGACCACCCCCCGGTAGTAGCGCACCGGCCGCACGCAGGCGTAGAGATCGAGCTCCTGGCGCAGGGTGACGTTGAGGCTGCGGATACCCTCGCCCACCGGCGTGGTCAGCGGCCCCTTGATCGCCACCACGTACTCCCGGATCTTTGCAAAAGTGTCGGCCGGCATCCACTCGCCGGTCTTCTCCTTGGCCTTTTCCCCGGCGTAGATCTCGAGCCACTCGATCTTCCTTGCTCCGGCGTAGCTCTTCTCCACCGCCGCGTCGAGGACCATTTTGGCCGCGGCCCAGATGTCGGGGCCGATGCCGTCGCCCTCGATGAAGGGAATGACAGGGTTGTCCGGGATGTTGAGAGAGTTGTCAGGGTTGATGGTGATCTTGTCAGCCACGGTTTTCCTCCGCTTTTTGGGGCTTTTTTCGAAATATGAAACCTGTCGAAGACGAACCCCGTCTTTTATTGCAAAAATGGCGATGAGTCAAGAAAATCGCTTGCTTACTGCCCGATCAGCCCGAGGACCTCGTCGGTCACCTTCCACAGCAGTTCTTTGTTGCCGCGGGTCTCCACGTTCAGGCGGATCAGGGGCTCGGTGTTGGACTTTCTCAGGTTGAGGCGGTAGTCGGCGGTCTCGATGCTGATGCCGTCGGTGAAATCGCGCTTGGCCGGGATTTCGGCGAAATGGGCCTCCACCCAGCCGATGGCCAGATCCGGGTTTTTCACCCGCCGGTTGATCTCGCCGCTGACCGGGTATTTTTCCCGCATGGCGTTCACCAGGGCCGAAAGCGGCCTTTTTTCCCTGCCCATGAGTTCGCAGACGAGAAGCCAGGGGATCATGCCCGAGTCGCAGTGGAAAAAATCGCGGAAATAGTGATGCGCGCTCATCTCGCCGCCGTAGACCGCGTTCTCCTGCCGCATCCTTTCCTTGATGAACACGTGGCCGGTGCGGCTCATCACCGGCACGCCGCCGGCCTTCTCCACGATCTCGCGGGTGTTCCAGATCAGCCTCGGATCGTGGATGATCCTTGCGCCCGGGTTCTTTTTCAGGATGGCCGCGGCGAGCAGGCCGACGATGTAATAGCCCTCGATGAAGCTCCCCTGTTCGTCAAAGAGGAAACAGCGGTCGAAATCGCCGTCCCAGGCCACCCCGATATCGGCCCCGTGTTCCCGCACCGCCCTGCTCGTTGCCTCGCGGTTCTCCGGCAGAAGCGGGTTCGGCACCCCGTTGGGGAAGGAGCCGTCCGGCTCGAAGTTTATCCGGACCAGCTCGAAAGGCAGTTTTTTTTCGAGCTCCTTGAGAACCACTCCGGCGCAGCCATTGCCGGGGTTGGCCACCACCTTCAGGGGGGGGAGGGCGTCAACATCCACCAGCGAGAGGATGTGGCTTGTGTAGCGGCTGCGGATGTCTTCGGGCTCGGGAGCGGGATGGTCCCCGGTTTCCACCTCTTCCATGCCGGCGGCCATTTCCTCGATCCCGGCAAGGCCGTTTTCCCGGCCCACCGGCACCGCGCCTTTCAGCACCATCTTCATGCCGTTGTAG